>CANHYD010000053.1 GCA_947464705.1 Verrucomicrobiota bacterium
CGCCCTGGGTGACGGGACTCCGGCCGAACTCCGTCGACCAGACAAAGAGGGTGTCCTCCAGCATGCCTCGCTGCTTCAGATCTTGGATCAGCGCGGCCACCGGGCGATCCATCGTGGCGGCCTGAGTGTCGTGATTCTCTCGAAGGTTTTCATGGCCGTCCCAATTGATTCGAGGGCTTCCAAACGCGCCACCATTGATGATTTGCACGAAGCGCACCCCCCGTTCGAGAAGGCGACGAGCCATCAGGCAGTTGCGGGCGAACCCTTTGTTGGCGGGGTCCTCCAATCCGTACATTCGTCGGGTGGCCTCGCTCTCGCCGGTCATTCGTGTCGCCTCGGGGATGCTCACCTGCATGCGTGCCGCCAACTCATACGAGCGCAGTCGAGCGGCGAAGGCTCGGTCGCCGGGATGGGCTGAGGCAAACTCACCGTTGATGCGGTTGAGCATTTGCAAATCGGCCAACCGAGCCTCGGCTGAGACCGAAGCAGGAGTTTCCAAATCCACCACCGGTTCCGGGGATTGGGTGCGAAACGGAACCCCTTGGTGGTTGGCTGGCAAGAAACCGGACGTCCAATTGATGGATCCTCCCGCCGGCAAGCCTCGTGGATCGGGCAACACCACAAAGGCAGGCAGGTTCTCGTTCTCCGTGCCGAGGCCATAGCTCAGCCAGGCCCCCATGCTGGGGAAGCCATTCAGCGTGAAGCCACTGTTCATCTGGAAGGTCGCCGGAGTGTGGTTGTTGCTCTTGGCGAACATCGAGTAGATGAAGCACAAGTCATCGGCACAACCCGCGAGGTGCGGCAGCAGATCACTGACCCAGGCGCCGCTCTGGCCGCGCTGACGGAACGGATAGACACTCTTCATCAGCTTTCCTGGCTGACCGAAGAATCCCAGATTCTCACCGCGACCCTTCAGTTCGGTACCGTGGAGACGTTCTAACTCGGGTTTATAATCGAAGGTGTCGAGGTGGCTGACACCGCCGCAGCAGAACACCTGCACGATTCGCTGGGCACGCGGTCGGTGGTGCCTAGCGGCTGTCCCGGAGACGACTCCGGCGGAAGCTCCGAGCGCGCGGTCGCGGGCCAACATCCAGGCCAGCGCGATGTTACCGAGGCCGCCTGCACTGCCCGCGAGGAAATGGCGTCGGTTCAGCAATGGGGTGTCAGCGGACATAGACAAACTCGGTGGTGTTCAAGAGCACCCAAGCGACATGTGGCAACCCGCGCTCCTGGAAGGTACGGCGAGCCATTTGAGATTCTTCGGCGTTCGGGCCGCGCCCGAGGGTCAGCCTCCAGAGCCAGGTGATGGACTCATCCGGTTTGTTGGCCGCCAGCATGAGTGCCCGGCGGGCCAATTGATCGGCCTGACGCTGCACAAAGCCGCTGTTCATGAGCCCCAAGGCCTGCAATGGCGTGGTCGTCACGCCACGACGCGGAGTGCGAACCGACGGATCGGGACAATCTAAGGCATCCAGGAGTGGTTCTTTGCCCGAGTTGATGTTCATCCGGTACACGGTGCGGCGGTTGAACTCGGGAGTCCCTCGGTCCACCAGATGGTAGAATGTGGCGCCATACTCGCTGGTTGTGAACGGGCGGAAACTCGGTCCGCCGGCCTGAAGATTGAGCTGACCACTGACTGCCAGCATTGCATCCCGAATGGACTCACCTTCGAGGCGCCGGGGCGGAAAGCGCCAGAGAAACACCGCGTCAGCCTCGGTCGCCAAGGCATCACTGCGGGCCTCGGAAGATTGTCGGTAGGTTTCCGACGAAACAATGAGCCGGTGCAAGGCTTTCAAACTCCACCCCTTCGCCATGAATTCGCTGGCCAACCAGTCGAGCAATTCGGGATGACTGGGCTTAGCTCCACTCCGCCCTAAGTCACTGGGGGTGGCTACCAGTCCCTGTCCGAAATGGAATCCCCAGATACGGTTCACGAGGACGCGGGCGGGCAGGGGATTCCGTGGATCGGCCAGCCAATCGGCAAAGCGTCGCCGGCGATCGGCCTCCGGCGCATCCGGAGCCAAGCCCAAATCTCCGGGCAGGGAACTCAGAGCCGACAAACCGGATGGACTCACGGTGTCTCCGGGCGATTTCACATCGCCGCGCCGCAAGATACGGGTCGGGGCCGGTTGCTCACGCCGGCCCGCGTAGGCCAGGCCGGCTGGCTTCTCCTGAGCTTGCAACCGGCGCTGGGCTTCCTGAAGGCGTTGCCGGGCCGCATTCCGCTCCCGTACCTCCTGGGGTGTCAGGTGCGCCAACGCTTCAGTCAGAGACGGCCCGCCGCCGCCCTCTCGGAAAACAGCCTGGATCTCCGCCGGACTAAGGGCCCGGTCATGGAGGGCCGCCTGGCGGACGGCACCCGTCAGCCAGGGTTTGCCCCCGCCCTCATGCCGACGGCCGATGGCGATCCGGGCATTGCCGGCGAGGAAAGTCACCAACGCGGGGACCTCATAGGGTTCTCCATAGGGTTGACCATTGCGGTAGAGAGCCACTCGCCGGTCTGCTGAATAGACAGCTGCCATGTGGACCCAACCGCCCAGGGCCTCGGATTCTTCCGGGGCTTGGAGATCGCGGGTCCGCTGGAACCCCTCGCTGCCGGCTGTCCATTTGCGGGGTTGTCGTTCACCGAAGACCAGTGCGTCGAAGACTCCACCATTGGACTGCTCGAGTGAAAGGGCTGCACCGCCACTTTGTTGGAGATCGGACAGACGGACCCAGGCGCTCAGGGTCTTTTCGCGAATGTCCCGAGTCAGGGGCATCGACTGGAAGAAAGCCCCAGTCTGGGGAAGCTCCAAGACGCCCTCAGTCACCCGCGCACTGCCATGGAGTTTGCCAGCCACCTCGGCGGTCTCAAGTCGGTCGAAGCTCCATTGGAATCGCGGCAGGGGGGCCATTGGGCTCTGCGCGGCTGAGCGTGGCATGCGGGCGATCCCACGGGCCTCGATCGTCGCGATCCGGCGTGCCTCGGATTCGATTTCCAAGCGGTCCTGTTCTTTGCGCCGTTCCCGCAGGCGAAGATCTTCGGAACCTTCAATGGATCGATCTCCATGACGGACCCCGTCGAACACCGCCTTGACCCGGTAGTAGTCGCCGATGGAAATGGGGTCAAACTTGTGATCGTGGCAGCGGGCGCAATTGACGGTCAGCCCTAGGAAGGTTTGCCCGACGACGCTGACCAGGTCGTCCATTTCCTCCTCCCGGGTGATGGCCCGCTGAGTGGCGTTAGCCTGAGAATTGCCAGCCTGATCCCATGGCCCCGAAACCAGCATGCTTGAAGCGATGATGCCTTCGGAGGTGACCGGCTCCAACACATCGCCCGCCACCTGCTCCCGCATGAAGCGGTCGTAGGGGAGGTCGGCGTTGAAGCTGCGAATGACATAGTCACGAAACTGCCAAGCATGATCCCTGGGACGGTCGTATTCGAAGCCCTGGCTTTCGGTGTAGCGGACCACGTCCAACCAGTGCCGGGCCCAGCGTTCTCCGTAGCGTGGCGATGCCAAAAGGCGCTCCACCAGAGCCTCATACTGCGAGCGTGACGGATCCCTCTCAAACTCGGCCACGAGCTGCGGTTCTGGTGGTAAACCCACCAGGTCCCAATGCAGGCGACGAATGAGATCGCGGGGGGAAGCCGGAGGATTCGGAGCCAGTCCTTGGCTTTGCAAGGCCGACCGAATGAAGGCATCCACCGGGTGTTGACCGACTGGAACCGTGGGCCGAGTCAGTGGCCGGAACGACCAGTGATTGGATGCGGCGTTCGACTGCAGCGAGGGAGGCCCGTCTGTGGCCGAAACCGCTGCCGCAGACATGAGAACCCAAGAGATCCAGGCGATGCCCAGACGAAGACCCAAAGCCCGATGGGGGCGGTCTCGTTGAAACCATGTCAGCAGGCGTATCATCGGGGAGAAACGGTGTGATCAAGACGCAGAGTCCCAATCGACGCAAGCGGCACCCGTCACTCGGAACCCCGAAGCCCAACGCCAGCCAGCCCTTGGCGCTGGCCAGGAGTCGATTATTTGAGTGCCGTCTCGGGTGTGGCCTGCTTCCGCGCCTCATGAGCCAGCCGAGCCGCGCGCACCTTTTCCGTCGGCACGTAATTGGCGATGAACTGCCGGCGGTATTCACCGAAGGTTCCGTTGCGCAAATGCATGCGAACGTCGGCCATGACCTTCAAGAAGAAGTGGCTGTTGTGAATGCTGACCAACCGCAGGCCCAGGATCTCATTCACGTTGAGCAAGTGACGGATGTAGGCTCGCGTGTGGTGGCGGCAAGCGAAGCATTCGCAACCCGGTTCAATGGGATCGAAGTCGGCCTTCACAGCTCCGCCCTTGATGGCGAAGGTGCCCTTCGAGGTGAAGGCCGTTCCGTTACGGGCCACGCGAGTCGGCAGTACGCAGTCGAACATGTCCACGCCGCGGGCCACCAACTCGATGAGTTGGGCCGGTGTGCCGAGGCCCATGGCGTAGCGGGCCTTGTGTTCTGGCAAGTGAGGTTCCGAGATTTCCACCGCGTGCATCATCTCGGGCTCCGGCTCGCCGACACTCACGCCGCCAATGGCATAACCGTCGAAGTCCATCTCCACGAGCGCCTCGGCGCACTTCTTGCGCAAGTCGGCATGGTGGGTTCCTTGGACGATGCCGAAGACCAGCTGACCCTCGGCCCGAGGTTGGGCCTTGCACTCGGCGGCCCAACGGAGGGTGCGCTTCACGGCGCGGTTCACCTCGTCGCGGTCGGCGGTGTGTGGCGGGCACTCGTCGAACACCATCGCAATGTCCGAACCCAGCGTGCGCTGGATTTCCATGCTCTCCTTGGGCCCGAGGAAAATTGGGGAACCATCCAAATGGCTCCGGAACTCCACTCCGTGATCCCGGATCTTGCGGATCTTGCCGAGTGAGAAGACCTGAAACCCGCCAGAATCGGTGAGAATCGGACCCGACCAGTTCATGAACCGGTGCAGGCCACCGGCCTGACGGATGATGTCCATGCCCGGTCGGATCGACAGATGGTAAGTGTTACCGAGGAGGATCTGGGTGCCCATCTCCAGCAGTTCGCGGTTGTCGAGTGCCTTGACGCTGGCCTGTGTGCCGACAGGCATGAAGACAGGCGTTTCGACGACGCCATGCGCCGTGTGCAGGCGGCCCAGCCGGGCCCGGGAGGAAGGATCCTTGGAGAGGAGTTCGAACACGAGGCCGACTGTGGGCGAAAACCCGCCCATTGGATAGGGGTGTCCGGTTGGCAGGTGAATCTTTCGAGATTGGCGGCCGAGCGTCCCTCAGCAATCCTGCTCGGGTTCATGAAATCCTACCGCCTCAATCGGCTGTTCAACGCCAAGTCCAACCGTTGCTTCGATGTGGCGATGGACCATGGTTTCTTCAACGAATACGGGTTCCTCTCCGGCATCGAAGACCTGGGCAAGGCGGTGCAAACCGTGGTCACCGCAGCACCCGATGCGGTTCAATTGACCGTGGGACAGGCCCGGCACCTTCAGGCGCTGCCTGGCAAGGAGAAGCCGGCACTGGTCCTGCGTACTGATGTGGCCAACGTCTACGGCCAAGACCTTCCACGCAGCCTCTTCAGCCGCATGATCGACGCTCCGGTCGAGCAGGCTCTTCGCCTCGATGCCACGTGTGTGGTGGTAAACCTCTTCCGGATTCCCGGTCAGCCCGAGGTCACCGACCAGTGCATTCAGAACATCCTGCGCATCAAGCCCGAGTGCGACCGGTATGCCATGCCGCTGATGATCGAGCCCCTGGTGTTCCAGCCCAACGCCAAGGCTGGCGGGTACATGGTGGATGGCGATCTTCAGAAGATCCTGCCCTTGGTGCGCCAGGCCGTGGAACTGGGAGCCGACATCATCAAGGCCGACCCCACTGATGACGTGTCGGTGTACCACCGCGTGGTGCAAATCGCCGGCGGCATCCCAGTGCTTGTTCGCGGCGGCGGCAAGGCTTCCGACACCGAGATCCTCCAGCGCACCGAACAACTCATCGCCCAGGGCGCATCGGGTATCGTGTACGGCCGCAATATCATCCAGCACGCCAACCCAGCCGGCATGACCCGGGCTCTGATGTCCCTGGTCCACGAAGGCACTACAGCCGTGCAAGCGGCGGGCTATCTGGTCTGAACCAGACCCCGGGGGACCGCTTTTAGGTCCGAAGATTAGGGCGTTCTCTGGGATCCAGGAACGCCCTTTTTCATCTTCGGGGTTTCCATTTTCTGAAAACCGAATCAATCTCCGGTCGCTGACCCGGCAACCGACAGGTGAACTGTCGTTCAACCCCTCCGACTATTCATGAATCCGATCCATCCTGCTGAACTGACCGAACTGGCCGCTGGACTCAACCGACTTGCCCGGAATCTCTGGTGGAGTTGGGACCAGCAGGCTCAGGAGGTGTTCCACGATCTCTCACCGCGTGGCTGGCAGAACCTCTACCACAACGCCGTCGCCATACTGCGAGAGGTTTCCCCCTACGAATTGCGAGTCCGACTCCAAGAGCCCGGATTTGCCGATCGGGTCCGGTCGGTGTTGCGCCGATTCGATGCCTACCTGTCCGACACCGCCACCTGGGGTGCCTTGAACGCTCCCGCACTGGCCGCCAAGCCGGTCGCCTATTTTTCTGCGGAATTCGCCTTCCACGAGACCCTGCCCATCGCCGCCGGTGGCCTCGGTGCATTGGCTGGAGACCACGCTAAATCCGCCAGTGATCTCGGGTTGGGTTTCGTGGGTATTTCGCTGTTCTACCGCGAAGGATACTTCCAGCAGACGGTGAATCATGAGAACTGGCAGACCGAGTTCTACACGCATCTTAACCCGGCCAACCTGCCATTGGAACCTGTCTTGGATGCCCGGGGTGAGCCCGTGGTTTGCTCGGTCAAGATCGCTGCCACCACGGTCCGTTTTCAGGCCTGGCGCGTGAACATCGGTCGGGTCCCGGTGTACCTGCTGGACACCAACCGGCCCGAGAACGAGCCGATGTACCGCGACCTGACCCTCCGGGTTTATGGCGGTGATAGCACCACGCGCATCATGCAGGAAATTCTGCTGGGCGTGGGCGGCGTGCGACTGCTGCGTGCGTTGGGTGTTCAACCGTCCACCTTCCACATGAATGAAGGCCATGCCGCCTTCCTGACCCTCGAGCTGATGCGCGAGAAGATGGCCGCCGGCAAGGGATTCGCGGAGGCCGGTACTGAAACCCGAAAGGAATGCCTCTTCACCACGCACACCCCTGTGGAGGCGGGCCATGACCGGTTCAGCAGCGACCTGATGGGCTACGCCGGACACCCGTTCACGACAGACCTTCACATCACTCACGAGGCGCTGATGAACCTCGGTCGGGTGGTCGCTGACAATGCGGCTGAGCCGTTCTGCATGACAGTTCTGGCGTTGAAGTATTCCCGAGCCGCCAACGGTGTCAGCGAACTGCACGGGGCAGTGAGCCGTGAGATGTGGATGGAACTTTATGGTGCCAAGCATCCGGACGAGGTGCCCATCGGCCATGTCACCAATGGTATTCATCTGGTCGGTTGGATGAAGGGGACTGTTCGCAAGGTCTGGCAGAAGAAGTTCCACGAACTCTATCCAGCCAAGACCGAGGTGGACTGGTTCGCTGATGCCAATTCTCCGGAGTTCTGGAAGCGCTTGGCCGATCCCAAAGTGGTTTCCGACGAGGAAATCTGGGCCATGCGGTACCGCCTCCGACGCGAATTGGTCGAGTTTGCCCGTCGTCGGTTGCTGCTACAGGGCGGCACCTTCCACCATGGCGACTTCATCACCTTCGATTCGTTCCTGAATCCGGATGCGTTGACTATCGGCTTTGCCCGGCGGTTCGCCACTTACAAGCGCGCGCCGCTCATCTTCGATCAGTTCGAGGCAGTGGTGAAGATGGTCAAGGACTCCGGCCACCCGATCCAGTTCGTCTTCGCCGGCAAAGCCCATCCGCGAGACGATCATGGCAAGGCCTTCATCCAGAAGGTCATTCACCTCTCGAAGTTCAGTGAGCTCAAGGGGCATCTGGTGTTCATCGAGAACTACGACATTCACGTCGCCCGTCAGATGGTCTCCGGCTGCGATGTGTGGCTCAACAACCCCCGCCGTCCGTTGGAGGCCAGCGGTACCAGCGGCATGAAGACCACCGCTCATGGCTGTCTGAACATGAGCATCATGGATGGCTGGTGGCGGGAGGGTTACAACGGCTCCAATGGTTTTGCCATCGGACCTGATTCCCATCCGGAAGACGTGCATGAGCAAGACCGGGTGGATAGCGAGAACCTCTACAATGTCCTGACCCGCGAGGTCATCCCCACCTACTTCAACCGGGACGCCGACGGAATTCCCCGCTTGTGGATCTCCAAGATTCGCGAGTCGTGGTCCACGCTGGCCGCCGAGTACAGCACTTGGCGCATGGTCCAAGAGTACACCAAGAAGTACTACCTGACCCGCTGATGATCCTGGTGGCCCGATCCCGGAGATGGTTCTGGGATCGGGTCAAAAAAACGGCTGGCAATCCCATACTCCCGGCTCACGTTTATTATTCATGAAGCAATTGGCGATCGGGATGTTGGGAATAGCTTTGTCTGTTGGAGGATTGCGAGCTGCAGATTCGGCAGCGACTCCCGCGGGCCAGGGCGGCACGGCGGTCGATTCTTCCCGCCGCTTGCTGCCCAACGATGCCGACAAGGCCTGGGCCATCGTGGAGGCCGAGGGAAAGCCTCCAGCTCCACCGGCTGAGTGGAAGGGACGCCAACCAACCTCCGACGAGGTGAAGGTTTTCCGGCAAAAGAAAGCCTCCGGTTCTGGGATCGCCGCCGATATGGCTCGGGAGTTCCAAGAACGCTTCAAAGACCACCCCAAATCGTCCGAGGCACGACGTTTGTATCGTGAATTGCTGGAGGCTGCCGTGAGTCTGGGCAACGAAAGCAAAGTCGCTGAATTGCAGGCCCTCGGTCCTGACCCGGCGAAGGTTCAGGAGGAGGCTGCCGCGGCTGCGGTGAGCGCCAAGCTGCAAGAAGCCGTGGCCGAGGCACGCAAGTTGCAAACCCAAGGAATGGAGGCCGTGCTCGGTGATTTCGAAAAGCGCCTCCTGGTGCTCGAAAAAGAGTTTCCTGGCCGCGGAGAGATCTACGCAGCCTACCTCGAGATCGCACAACTGCGCGGCGGCGAGAAGTCCAAGGAGTTGCTGGCCAAGATTCTCAAGGCCGACAAGGTGCCCGCCCAAGTGCGCGCCATGGCGGAAGGGATGCAGAAGACCCAAGAGCGCATCGGTAAGCCGCTGAACATTGCCTTCACCGCGACAGATGGTCGCAAAGTGGATCTCGCGCAGATGAAGGGGAAGGTGGTCTTGATCGACTTTTGGGCCACCTGGTGTGGGCCGTGCGTCGCCGAAGTACCCAATGTCGTCGCTGCCTACGAGCGGCTTCACCCGAAGGGTTTCGAGATCGTGGGCATTAGTTTCGACGAAGAAGCTGAAGCGTTGAAGGCCTTCACAGCCAAGCACAAGATGAGCTGGGCCCAATACTTCGATGGCGAAGGTTGGAAGAACAAGTTTGGTGCTGAATTCGGCATCCGCGGAATTCCTGCCATGTGGTTGGTGGACAAGAAGGGAAACCTTCGGGACCTAGAGGCCCGCAGTGATCTGGCAGCCAAGGTGGAGAAGCTCCTGAGCGAACCGTGAGTCTTTTTATGAATGATGTGATCCATCCCCGGAGTGCCCGGGAAACGATGTCTGGCTGGCTGTATCTGCCCCGCTTCGTGGACAAGATTCGCCTCTCGTTAGCGGGTCGTCTCCACTCCGACTATCAGCAGAATTTCGCGAAGCGGGGATTTGACGCCCAATGGCTGAAGGCAGCCGGTCTGGAGGCCGAAGCCTTCATCGAAGTGGTGCGCCAGACCATCACCGATGGGCAGGTGGCGGACTGGGTCCGAAGCCATGTTCACAAGCCGGCCGAGCAGGCGGCCTTCAACCAGTGGCTCCTGCACTACGGCTCCGAGGAGGACCCGGAACTGCGAGCCAGACTGGCCTTGCGCAAAGAGCAATCCGGACTGGCCCATCGCACCGATATTACGACGTTCGTCGACTACATCGACGCCGACGAGGGACGCTCGCCTTTGGCGTGAGTTTCTTCTGGTGTGCGTGGCTTCTAGGCCGGTTGCGTGGTGAGTAAATCAGGTTTTGAGACTTCTCAGCTGGGACTCCTCAGCTCACGTTGAGTTCGCGGCGGATGCCGAACTTGTCGACCCGCTTGCGCAGCGTGGCTCGGGTGATGCCCAGGAGCTTGGCGGCGCGCACCTGGTTGCCTTGCGTCTCCTTGAGGGCCTCAATCACCAGTTCGCGTTCCACCGCCGGCAACACTTTGATCCCGCTCTGGAGGCGGGCCCAGCGGAAGAGTTGAAGCACCAAAGGACGGATGTCTCCGGTGATGGCGGGATCCAGGCTAGAAGCCAGCGCAGACGACAGCCCTGCTTCGGCTGGGGGAACAGAAGGAGCGGGGGCTGCAGGAGTGGATGAACCCTGTGAGGTTTCCACCATTGAGGATGACCCCGTCGAGGCGGGCCGAGCAGCTCGTTCCGATTGAACCGATTGGAGGATCTCGGGAGGCAAATCACTTTCCAGAATCGCCGATCCCTTCGAGACCACCACGGCCCGCCTGAGAACATTTTCCAGTTCACGGAC
>CANHYD010000054.1 GCA_947464705.1 Verrucomicrobiota bacterium
ACCCCCATCCCGCGGGGATCCGGTGCCACGGCCAGCTGATCCACCAGACAAATCCCGGCCAACAGACCGGAGACAGTGCGGCCAAAGTGGGGTTGGGCTCGAGCCACGGTATGACTCAGACTCCACACGGTCCAAGACAGCGCCAAAACTCCGGTGACGATCACGCCAATACCCAGATTGTCTCCGTGGACCAGCCAGGCCAAAACTCCGGGTATGGCCAAGAATACCAGGGGCCAATAAGCCATCGGACCCCTTCGGCTTTCCCGTCGGGCGATGTAGCTGAGGCCTACGATCCAGGCCGCTAATGCCAAGGCCGCCCATAGGGCTTCGCCGGTCACTCCCCGTTCTCCGATCGACGCCACCGTCAGAAAGAGGAAGAAGCGACACGCCGCCATCAAAACCGGAGACAGCGTCACCCGCTTGTGGATCGCATCGTAGAGAACCACAGAAGCGGCGAGCAGTGCCGACAAGACGGCCGTCCACCACCCCTGCATCGCCAAACCGATGACACCGGCCACCATCAAAGACCACCCGACCTGCCAAACGCGCTGCTCAGCAACCGCCCCCGAAGGTATCGGTCTCTCCCGACGGAACTGTCGGTCGAAGTCGGCGTCGAAGGCGTCATTCAAGACCATGCCTCCGATATAAATCGAACTGGCCGACAGCATCACTGCGCCCATTCGACCCATTTCAAGTCCGCCGCCCAAGGCCCCAGCCGCTAGGCAATTCGACCACACCGTCGGCAAATTCGATGCCCGGGCTAAAATCAGCCAAGATCTCCAAGATGGGGTTGTGGAACTCAAGATCGGGGATTCCCGTCCGGCTGTCCGGTTCAGTCAAGCGTGCGGATTTTCACACCGTCCACGATCCGCTCGCCGGAGGCCATGTTGGTGACCACGACCACCGTATTGCCTCGTCGCAGCAAACCATCATTCATGAGTTGAGCAACGGCCGCATCCACCGTCCGGTCGGGATCTTGGGGATTGAAGGCCACCACCCGGGGCATGACTCCGCGCAGCAACGTCAACCCATCGGCGGTCGGCCATCGATCGGTGAAGGCATAAACCGCCGAATGGCGCGGGCGCATCCACGCGGCAAACCGGGCCATGTGACCTCGCTTGGTGAAGACCAATATGGCATCCGCCTTGAGGTCGTCGGCCAGTCCCACGGCACTCCGTACCAGCTTCTGTCGTGACGACGTCAGCTCGGCTTTTTCCTGATAGTTCGCGCCGCCACTGCGTTCGATGCGTTGCGCGATGGTGTCCATCACCTCGATGCAACCCAGCGGGTGTTTCCCGACGGTGGTCTCGCCACTGAGCATGATGGCGTCGCTTTGCTCGAAGACGGCATTGGCCACATCCGTGATCTCGGCCCGAGTGGGCAACGGACTCTGAATCATGCTCTCCAGCATGTGTGTTGCGACGATGACCGGCCGGCCGAGTTGCTGGCAGGTCTTGACGATTCGCCGCTGGATGATGGGCAACTCCTCATAGTTGCATTCGATTCCCAAATCACCCCGGGCCACCATGATCACATCGGCCTCTCGGGCGATCGCATCAAAATGATTCACCGCGAACTGATGTTCGATTTTGGCAACGATTTGCGGTTGGTGGGCCGAGGGATGTTGTTTGAGGAAGGCCCGGAGCAATTCGATGTCTTGGGGCTCTCGCACGAAGCTGAGGGCGATGTAGTCGACTCCGACTTCGAGTCCCAGACGGATGTCCTCTTTGTCTTTCTCGGTGAGAGCCGGCAGCGAAACATGCACTCCGGGCAAATTAATGTGACGACGACTGCCCAGGGTTCCCTCGGTCAGCACCTCACATTCAACGGTGTCCGCTGTCTTCGAGAGGATCCGCATCTTCATCTCACCGTTGTCCACAATCAACGTGTCACCGGCGTGCACGTCCTCGGCGAATTGGTCGTAACCCACACTGGTCCACTTGCCTTGGGCCGGAATTTTTCCTCGAACCGTGAACGTGAAATGCTCGCCGACCGACAACGAGATTTTCTCGGCGACATCTCCGGTCCGAATGGAAGGTCCTTGAGTGTCCAAGAGAATTCCCACCGCTCGTTGATGCCGTTCTGAGAAGAGCCGGATATCTTGAACCACACGTCGTACCCACTCTGGTTTGGCGTGGCTCATGTTGAGCCTCAACACATTGACCCCTGCCAGAATGAGGCGCTCGAGCATCTCGGGCGAATCCGTGGCCGGACCGAGGGTGGCGATGATTTTCGTTTTTCGGAAACCGTGGATGCTCATGGTTTGTCGGTTGAGTTGTTGCTGGACCGAAGCATCACCCCATCTGGTGCCTGGTCAACGGCGCTTGGCAAAGGCTTCGATTGATTAGACGCTGGTCTTCAGACCTGATGTCTTCTGCCTACTCGCAATTGCTGGACGCGACCATTGCCCACTTGGAGACCTTGAAAAGTCGAGGCGTGGGTTGGGTGCCGGTGCGTCGCGAAACTTTGGCGTCTATTGGCAGTGCTCCTCAAAAGCCTGCCCCCCCGTTGAATTCTCGCGACGCGGGGAGAACCGCTCGGCCGGGCGTTTTGGATTCTGCGAATCCATCGGTATCGATGGAACGTTTGGCGCCTGTCCCACCCATCGCTCCGAGTACTCCAACCCCCGTCCGCTCCGAAGCAGCACTGTCCCGCTGGTCCAAAGCAGCGGCCGTTTACCCATCAGCTTCTACAGCTCCGAAAACATTGAGGGTCTCAGCGCCGTTGCCAGCCCCGTTGCCTCTGGAGGCTCGGGTGGCAGCCTTGGCCGAACTTCAAACGCAGATCTTGGGCTGCTCCCGCTGTGCTCATTTAGCGGTTTCTCGTCATTCGGTGGTTTTTGGCGCCGGTGACAGTCATGCTAAAATCCTTTTTGTCGGTGAGGCTCCGGGAGTTGAGGAAGATCTCAGCGGTCACCCGTTTGTCGGCCCGTCGGGCGAACTGCTCACCAAAATCCTCATCGCGATGGGTTTGGGTCGGGAGTCGGTTTTTCTGTCGAGTCTTCTTAAGTGCCGACCGGACACTCCTGGTGATGCGGCCGGCAATCGGAAACCCCGACCCGACGAGGTCAGCAGTTGTATTCCTTGGCTCGATCGCCAAATCGATTTGATCCAACCTCAAGTCTTGGTCGCTTTGGGTGCCAGCGCCGCAGAAGGCCTGCTCGGCAAAGGAACTGCGGCCATCACCCAATTGAGAGGTTCGTGGCAAAGTTACCGGGGCATTCCGCTCATGCCCACCTATCATCCCGCCTACTTGCTGCGAAATCAGGCCCTTTCAGAAAAACGAAAGGTTTGGGAAGACATGCTTCAAGTTTTGGAGCGTGCTGGCTATCCGATCTCTACCAAGCAACGCGGTTTTTTTCTGACCCGCGAATAAAAATTTTCTGCTTAGTCTCGGTGGCCTCGGCTCCGGTTACCGGTGGGTTGTTTCGGGGCTTGAGACTTCGATCGCCAATTCTGTCTCCGCCGCCTTTGCCCAAGACCAATCTCGATCCGTCAACCCTCCTGTTTCATGCGTCGTCAGCCTCAAGGTCACTCGATTCCAACGGATCTCAATATCGGGATGATGGTTCCGTTGTTCTGCCAGCCGAGCAACTCGCTGGACCCAATTCATGGCAGCGTTGAAATCAGGAAAAATCTCGGTTCGGACCAGACTAGGGCCGTCGCTGGTCCATGCGGGCTGCTGGGGCTGCTGGGGTGGCTGGGGGTTGCCGATCGCTTCCATCCGCCACGCACCGTAGGAACCCCTTCTTCCGGTTCAAGCTTCCCGCTCAGAAAGTTCTTCGCAGCACTTTGGGAACAACGGTCCAAAGGGGTGCTAACAGGGACCCAACAATCGCTGTTTCAGCGTTCCGCTCGGGTTGTTCCCAAAACGATTCACATCGGAAAATTCCTTATTCCGCCCTGTTTGACGGGGTTTCCTCTGGTTGTAAGGTTTGTTCACCGTCCTTACTAAGGACTTTCTCTTTAAAGACTCTCCACTGATAGTAAGCCAAACATGAAACTAACGATCGCCAAGGATCAGCTGCTCGTTGGCCTTCAGGCCGTTCAGAACATTGTCGGGTCGCGATCGACGCTCCCCATCCTGTCCAATGTTCTGTTGGAGACCGGTGATCGGCGCCTTTCGCTGACCGCCACCGATCTTGATGTCACCATCACCTGCTCGGTTGCCGCCAACGTCGAACAGTCGGGCCGGGCTACATTGCCGGTTAAAAAGCTGGTGGACATCACCCGTGAATTGATGGCCTCAGAGATCGAGATTGAGATCGACGAGAAGTCGGTCGCCTCGATTCGCGCGGGCAGCGCGTTTTTCAAGGTCAACGGTCTCGCGGCCGAAGAGTTCCCTCCGGTGCCGGTATTTGCCCAGAACCGGACGGTGGTTGTCCCTCAGGACAAACTCAAAGGGATGCTGCGCAAGACGAGCTTCGCGGTATCGACCGACGAAAGCCGCTTCGTGCTCAACGGGATCTACTTCAGCCTCAAGGAGAACAAGTTGATCTTGGTGGCAACCGATGGGCGCCGGTTGGCCCTGTGTGAGGAAGAGTTGGAGATTTCAGCCGACAATCAGGCGGACTTCATTCTTCCGACCAAAGCCATCAACGAATTGACTCGGTTGCTTCAGGGCGGCGGCAACGTCGAGGTCAAGTTCACCGAGAACCAGGCTTCCTTTGCGACACAGCCTGCGACCGAGGGCGCTGTTTCAGCCATCCTGGTGACCAAGTTGGTGGATGGCGTTTATCCGAACTATCGCCAGGTCATCCCTGCGGAGCCGTTGGAACGGGTGCCGCTCAATCGTGAAGAGTTTTTGAAGTCGCTCCGATTGGCTGAGATCATGACCACCGATAAGCAAAACTCGGTGAAGTTGACCTTTAGCCGCAATCAGTTGGCGATCACGGCCAATGCTCCAGAGGTGGGTGAGGCCCGTCAAACGGTGGCCATCAAATATCAGGGCAAGGATTTCGCCATCGCGTTCAACCCGGGCTACCTGATGGATCCTCTGAAAGCTCTGGATACGGATGAGGTTTACTTTGAGCTCATCGACGAGCTGAGCCCAGGCGTGCTCAAGACCAATGAGCCGTTCCTGTACGTGATCATGCCGATGCGCATGAGCTGAAGGTCGGTTGGCTTGGTGACGGGGAATTCGGTCCCAGGCGCCGCATTCCCCGATTGCACAGGAGGGATCCGATACGGTTGACTCGGGTCCTGCCATGAAGACTTTGTTTCGACCTGCCGTTTGGACTGCATTGGTGACCGCTTGGGTCGCCGCGGGCTGCTCCTCTCCGACCGGAGCAGTGGGCACTGGTTCTCACTTCCGGGGTCCGGTGGGCATCCAGTTGTACAGTCTCCGGGCCCAGTTCACCCGTAACGTCCCTCAAACCATTGGCACGGTGAAGGGATTCGGCATCCACGAGGTCGAGTTGGCGGGCAACTACAACCTCAAGAATCCGTCATTCCGCCAGCTTTTGGATCAGGCTGGTTTGAAACCCATCGCTGGCCATTTCCCCATGGACCGCATCACCGGTGACACTGAGGCCGTGGCTAAGGAATGTCAGGAGTTGGGTATCCGGTACGTCGGAGCGGCTTGGATTAAGGGCAAGGGCGAGTTCGACATCGAAGCGGCCCATAAGGCGGCTGCCGATTTTAACAAGGCAGGCAAAGTGCTGGCCGCCCATGGCATCAAGGTTTTCTACCACTGCCATGGCTATGAATTCAAACATCGTGACAGTTCGGGCCGGAAGCCCATGGACATTCTCATCCAGGAGACGGACCCCCGTTACGTGGCCTTCGAGATGGACATCCTCTGGGTCCAGTATCCCGGAGAGGATCCCGCTGCTTGGCTGACCAAATATCCCGGTCGCTGGGAGTTGATGCACTTGAAGGACTTGAAGAAGGGCGTGCCGACGGGTTTCCACAATGGCGGGACCGATCCCAACAACGACGTCGCACTGGGTACCGGTCAAATGGACTGGGCCAAGATTCTGAAGGCCGCTCAGAAGTCCGGCGTGAAGCATTACTTCATCGAGGATGAGTCGGCCTCCAGCGTGGAGCAAATCCCGCAGTCGCTGAAGTACCTTGAGAGCGTGAGCTGGTGATTGGCTTGAGGTGTTGAGGAGGACGCAGCCAAGAATTGGCTGGGCCGGTTGGAGCCAAAGTCCGGAGACCCCCTCCCGTCAGTAACGCAAAACCCCGGTGCCATTTCGGCCCGGGGTTTTTCATGCCGAAGGGAGTCAATAAAGACTATTCCGGCTTGGGCATTTTGGAACCGAGTCGGATGTATTCCCAGAGCGCGCGAATGGTCTTGGGTCCATCGCCGTCCAGCACATCGGCCAGAGCGCTCTTGCCGTCTTCATCAAAGTAAGCGGGCATCTTGGAATTGGGATCCAAGGAAACCGGATTGCGCAACCAGCGACGATAGAAGTCGGGCTGCAGTCGTTCAAACGAGTGGCTCAAATTAATCCCGGGCGCCTCGAAGACTTGGGTGGCTCCAAAGTCACCGACGCTGTGGCAGGAGATGCAAGCGAAGCCCCCGGAGGTGCCGACCAGCTTGTGGCCCACCTTGGCCAACTCGGCATCGGGAGCATCGTCGGCCGTGGTCACCGGAGCCAGTCCATGGGCTGTGGCCAACCCTTGACCCAGAAGAGCTGCGTGGGTGGGGAAAGCGGGCATTCGGGATTCCAACCACGGGCGGGGCTTCCAGGATTCGGAGCCACCGATGAAGCGGCTGGCCCACTCGGGCTTGAGCTTGCCACCCAGGAGCTCCCAAGCGGGGAAGCCTTCGAACTTTCCGTGGCATTCCCGACAATTGAGGGACACCGACTGCCGTTCCAAGAAGTCGGCGGCTGTGTGTCGGGTCAGCGAAGAGCGGTCCGTCCGACCGAAGGCGGCCAAGGCCTGGCGATCGGCGGTGGAAAGAGCATAGCGGGGCGCTTTGGATTCGGGGGCGGGCGAGGCGGCCAGGCAGCCGGCCGACCAGGCGTCGGGCTTGAGCGAGGCGAGAGCCGGAGCTTTGTAGGCGTTGGGGAGATCCAGGGAGTGACAGTTCAGGCACCCAGAGTTTTGGACCAGGTTTTTGCCCTTGAGGATTAGAGCGTCGTCGGAGGGGATGGAACGTTCTGAGGGTTTATCTGCGGCCGATTCGAGGTAGGCGGCCAACTGGGAGGCTTCGTCGGTGGAGAGCTTGAAGTCGGGCATGCCGATCCACGCGAAGTGTTCGGAGGGCTTCCGCAGGAAGGCGACTAGGGCCCCCGGCTTGAATTTGGCCAGGACTTGTTTTTGGGAAATTTTAGCGGGGTCGGCCTTGGTATCCTCCGGAGCCACGTGGCAGGCAACACAGTGGAGTTTCTCATACAGGGACTTGCCGGCTTCCACGAGTTCGGCCGTCGAAGGGGCAGCCGGTGAAGGAGGGTTGGCCGCCTTGAGTGAACTGAGAAACGCTGCAATGGCGTCGGAGTGGGCGGCCGCGTCCGCTCCGTGGAAGAGGGCGGGCATGGGAGAGCCGGGCCGTTGAGATTCCGGGTTGGCGATCCATTGAGCCAGCCACGTCGAATGCCGCCGTGAGCCGATGCCACCGAAGGCCGGAGCGTCGGCGGCTAGGTCGGGCATGCCGCCTGCGGTGGTGTGACAGTGGGAGCACCGGAGCTCAGCGAACAGATCCCGGCCTCGACGGAGTTGATTGGCCGCGGCGATGTCGGCGCTGGCAGAGTGGCTCAGGGCACCGACAGGGATGGGATTGAACGGAACTTCTTTGCCGGACCAATAGACTCGCACCAGAGACTCTCCGGACGTGGGAGCCGAGTATTCTGCGACGATTTTGTTGGCCCCCTTGTTGAGTCGGACCTTTGCGCTGTCGATCCAAGCCGGGCTTTTGCCGTCGGCATCGAGGACAACGGTATCATTGATGGAAATCTTGAGGTGCCCGGTGAAGAGGCCATGGAAGGAGTACTCGCCCCGAAGATCGACGGACAGCTCTCCGGACCAGGCTGAGGTGAAGGGCCCCGAAACCAGAAAGGGCGTCGCGGGTTCACCGGAAGGCACGAACAAGGCGATCCCGTCGGCGGTGCGGTGATCGGACAACGTTCCCGAGCGCAGTGTCTGGGCCAAACCCGCTGATGCTTCGGCGGCCATCAGGCCATCCCGGCTGATGAGCCCAAGGCTGACCGCAGAGAGCAGCAGCACGCTGCGAACGAAGAGGCAAAAGGAACGCACGTCCACAGCGTAGAGACTGCCCCAATGAGGGGTCAAGCGAGCCTCCCTTCGGATCAGCAAGAAGGGCCAGGGGAACGGCCTGACACGCGATCAATCGGGCCGAGCCGTGTCGCCCACTTGGGGGAGCCCTTCCACGATATCCGCTGCGGCGGTGGTCGGATTGCTCCATCGGGACAACCGAACTCGGCCCACGCGATTGGAGGAGCGATAGACTTCCAGAAAGGAACCGGTGGTCGGCAGGGTGCTGAAGGAGTAATCGAGGACCACAAACCGGAGGCGCTCATTGACCAGAACCACGGAACCCACGCTGGCATCCAGAGGTCGGATGACGGCCGGAAAGTCGGGAGCGGGCATGAGCACTCGGGATCTGGAGGAAGCCGAGCAGCCGGAGGGGCCCAATAAGGCGCCGAAAAGAGCGATCCCGACGACCGCGAACCCTCCCGGATGGCGGAACCGATTCATGAAGGTGGGTCGCATGTCGGACAGCCAATCATGCCCAGCCAACAGGTCAACCGTAGGGAAGGGTCAAACTGGGGTCCCGACGCCCGGGGTTGATCCTCGGGTCCTGGCCGTTATGCTAAGACGTATGGACTGGCAGAAGACGGCGGCTCTCGGCGTGGTGGGAATCACGCTGGGGTGCTTCGTTTGGGCCCGGTGGGCACCGCGGGGGTGGCGCCGTCCGTTGGCCAGCCGAGGCGGAGGGTGTGGTTGTTCGGGAGGCTCGTCCTCCCATAAAGGGGCCGGATTGATCGTCCACGGTCGACGCGGCGAGCGACCTCAGGTGATTCTCCGATGAGCCCCGGGTCGTCATCATTGAGGTCAAAGCCCCGGGCTCGCGGATCGTTCTGGGTGTGGATGTGGATTCTGGCCGTCTGGATGGGTCGTGGGTCTGCAGCGGCTGCCGAAGACATCGCGGAGGTCCAGGGTCGGGAGTGGGCCCAACGGTTGCGAACGGTGGCTCCCGAAGAGCCGTCCACCAATCAAGCGGTCTTGAGGATCCGTCATCGGGAGGGACGTCGTCAGGTTCCGGTCACGGTGATCACCCAACCCGGAAAGGGGCGCTGGTCGGTGGAATATCAAGTGGCAGGCACTAGCGCAAACGGCGCCGGGGAGATTTCAAGAATCCACTACAGTACCCAGGGCCCTCCCACCTTTGAAGCGCGTGTGGAAGCACCCGGGAAATCACCCGCCAAGGTGGTCTCAGCGTCCGGTGATCGAGCTATCGCAAACAGTGATTTTTTACTCCATGAATTAGGCATGGAGTTTCTCCATTGGCCAGAACAACGCCTTATTGGTCGAGAATTGAGCAATGGTAGGTGGTGTCAAGTGCTTGAAAGCGTCTCCAAGAAATCCGAGGGACCGGCCTCGGTGAAGTCCTGGATCGACGAAAAGCTCGGAGTGCTCCTGAGTGCCGAGGTCTATGACGCGCGCAAGGTTCGGCTCAAGCACTTCTCGATCACCCAGTTCCGGGAGCAAGCCGACCGATGGACTTGCAGTGTCAGCATGGTCGATGACGTCCGTGGAACCAAAACCGAGCTGGCGTTTGATGGGCGGGTTCCTCGATGACTCTGCCAGCGGAGCCGGCGCGGAGAGCCGGGCCGGGAGACGTCAGGAAACCGACGAGGGACTGGCCAACGGGTCCTGGAGCCTCGACTTGGAAGCCTTGGTGGCGTCCAGCGCTTCACTCACCAGTTGCGCCAACGTGAGTGTGGAGGCCATGGAGTTTTCGGCCGTTCGAACTGCATCCAGGGCCTGAGTCACCGGAAGGCGTCCGGCATCCTCTGCCGTTGAAATGTCCCGTCCATGCGCCGTCCGGATCGCTAGCAGGATGGAATGAAGCGAAACTTCGTTCAGGGGTTTGGCAGGAACGAAGGAGGTTTCGGCACCCGAGGTTTCGTGCAATAGCCCGGACGAAGCCAGCGAACGGAGCAGGGACGCGGCGAGCTTGGGAGGGATACCCAACTGGTTGGCCAGCGATGCCGCCGCGGGTGGGCGCTCGCCCCGTTGGAAGCACATCCCAATGGCGGTCATCAGACGCAAGGCGGCGAACTCGCGACCGTTCTGGTGAATGGACTCGGCCTGACGGTCCTGAAGGTAAGCGCCTCGGTTTTGGAAGACGTAGGCCACTTGTGATCCAAAGAGCAGGATTAGCCAGGAAAAGTAGAGTCCGAGGAGGAACAGAGGCACCGCGCCCAGGGATCCATAGATCTTGGAGTAGGTGACCACTCGGGTATTGTAGAGAGCTCCCAGTTGGGTGTTTCCCCACCACAGGGTGGCGGCCACCGCTGCTCCGACCGCCGCCGATCGGGGATCGACCCGGGTATTGGGCATCAAGAGGTAGAACAAGCCGAAGGCAATCGTCAGGGTGATGATGGGCAGGAGCGCCGTATTGAGAATGCCCAAGAGGGGCAGTTTCTGCATCCATTCGACCTGGTCGAAAGT
>CANHYD010000055.1 GCA_947464705.1 Verrucomicrobiota bacterium
GCTGCCTCGGTGCAAGAAATGGGTCTCCGGCAAGAAGTCTCCGCCCTGAGTGTGCATGCGAACGGCCGGATAGCCCTCGCCACACATGAGGACCTGCGTCAGCTGGGGCTTGGGACGGGTTTTCTCGTGGGCTTCGAGCCTTTGGTGGGCTTGACGCCAGCCCTCGTCCGAAGTCTTCCACCAGCCCATCAGCGTGCCTCGTTCGCTGGTCGAGAGCGAAGCTGGGCCGTTTCCCGGAGTCTTGAGTCGCTCCAGCAGGCTGGCGATCCCAGCCGGAACGCCCTCCGAGTCGAATGGGGCGGCGGCCATCGAGGTTACCGAAATGCGTGGTCGCCCGATGTGGTGGCGGCTGTTGACCTTGAACTCCAACTCGACGGTTAAGCGGATGCCTCCAGGCATGCGGATCGGAGACTCGAAATCCAGAATGGCGGCCTGTCGGGTTCCGAACTTGGGGTCCACGGCCCATCCGGTGTGCGGGTCGTTGTCCAGCGACCCGGCGATGGACAGGTTGCCGGAATTTTGCTCGAAGGTGGCTCGCGGTCGCACCAGGCGGATTTCCTGCCGCTCACCTCCCGAAATGGGTTGAGCAAAAACCCGGATGCGGCTCAGCCCCAGGTTTCCATTGTCGGCCCGACCGGGTCCGCCATGCGGCAGGCTTGGATCGGGCAGCGCCTCCAATCGCAGCGATCGCAGCATCGAGCTCGGGCTTTGCCCGGTGAGGGTGTAGGTGTCGTGGTCGGCGTTCTTGCCCTCGGCCAAGAAGGATCCGTCGGCCATCGGCTTGAAGTGGGCGCCGCTCTGGGACTTCCAGTCCGGGGCCTCCAGCAATTCCCAGTCGGCCGGGGCCTTCGGTGCGGTCCCGGATTCCAGCCACGTCTCGAAGCGTCCCGGGAGCACCGTCTGCTCATACCGGGTGAGTTCGGCCTGATATCGGGAATGCTCGGCCTCGAATGCGGCCTGGCGTCGTTGGGTTTGCTCCGGATTCAGGTCGAGTTGCCGCTGGCTTCGGACGGTCGTGGTGAAGGTGGACAGCAGTCGGTAGTAATCCCGAGTGGGAATGGGGTCGAACTTGTGGTCATGGCACCGGGCACATCCGACGGTCAGACCGAGCATGGCGGAAGTCGTGGTGGACAACATGTCGTCCATCGCGTCGTAGCGGGTTCGCTCCACCTCGTTGGCCGTGATTTGCGTCGGGAACACTCCGGCTCCGAGAAACCCCGTGGCCATTAATGCCAGCGGGTTCTCCGGCTCGAACTCGTCACCGGCCAGCTGCCACTGCACGAATTGGTCATAGGGCATGTCGGCATTCAGAGCCTTGATGACAAAGTCCCGGAAGTGATGGGCTCCGGGGCGGTCGTAGTCGTGTTCGAATCCGGAGCTTTCGGCGAACCGGGACACATCCAACCAATGCCGCGCCCAGCGTTCGCCGTGCTGCGGTTGGGCCAGCAGAAGGTCAATCGCCCGTTCCCAGGCTCCCGGGGTGGAATCTTGTTCAAAGGCCACCAGAGCCTCCGGGGGCGGGGGCAGGCCGAGCAGGTCGAAGGAAGCCCGGCGGAGCAGGGTGCGCCGATCGGCTTCGGGATTGAGCGACAGAGTCTTTTCGCTCAGGCGGGCTTGGATGAAGGCATCGATCGGGTGCGAACCTGCCGACGGAATTTTCGGAGGGGTGACCTGGGCCAGCGTTTGGTAAGGCCATCCGGTGAAAGGTTTGAGAGTCTTTGAATCGGACCCAGACTGGGTTCCGCTGGAGCGTCCGGCCATCAGCGGGCCGTCATAGGGGGCTCCGTTGTGGATCCACTCGGAGAGGGCCTTCACCGAAGCTTCGGGCAATGGATCGGCCTTGGCGGGCATGTGGGGCTTCTCGGTGCGGGAAACCAAGCGGATCAGCCTGCTGCCCGGTCCATCAAACAGGCGAATGGCCGCGCCTTCGGCTCCGCCCTTCAAAAGATCTTCGCGGGTGACCAAGCTCAAGTCGCCCTGGGTCTTTTCGCCGCCGTGGCATTTCAGGCAGTGGGTGGTCAGGAGCGGTCGAATTTCCTTTCGGAACTGCTCCAGGCCGCGGGTGAAGCGCTCCGCGTGGTCTGCTGGAAGGGGAACGGCAAGTTCAGCGGCCGCCAATCGAAAGCTCCCAATTAGAAGTCCGAGTGTCGCGGCAAATGGACCGAAATACCGCACCAGGTGGAGAGGGACAGTCATGGCATCGGGAGGATCGGTGAGTTTGGTTTTGTCGGAGCCTCGGATGCAACTCCGGGATGGATGAACCGAAGGTCAATCTTTGGCATCCACTTCCAGCGGGGGGTTCTGATAGCCTCCTTCTCGTGATCGCTGACTATCTTGACCAGTGCCGCAGTCTTCTGGACTCGGCCGTCGCCCAAGAGGAGACCATCGCGGAGGCTGCGAGCCTCTTTGCCGAGACCATCTTGGCCGGCCGAATGGTGCATTGTTTTGGTTCCGGCCATAGCCGCATCCTCGTTGAGGAAATGTGGCCCCGGTACGGTTCTTTTCCTGGGTTTAACCCCATCGTGGAGCTCTCCCTGAGCTTCCACAACCTCGTGGTGGGCGCCAATGGACAGCGGCAGGCGATGTTCCTGGAAAACGTCCACGGACTGGCCGCTCGCATCCTCCGCAACTACGACCTTTCCCCCAAGGATACCGCTCTGGTGGCCTCCTCGTCGGGATGCAACCTGGTGCCCATTGAAATGGCCGAGGAGTTCAAGCGCCGTGGCGTGAAGGTGGTGGCCATCATCTCCAAGGCCCATAGTGAGGCCAGCCGCAGCCAGCGCCGTGATGGACGCAAGCTGCAGGACTTCGCCGACGTCGTTCTCGACACCGGAGCTCCGGTGGGCGACGCCATGATCGAGGTTCCTGGCCTCGAAACCCCCGTGGGCCCGGGCTCCACCATCGGTGGGTGCATGCTCATCAATGCCATCAAGGTCGAGGTCGCCGCGTTGCTCACCGAGGCCGGAAAGCCGCCGACGGTGCTCACTGCGCCCGCGCTGGTGGGCAACGAGAAGGCTTCCCAGTTGTTTGAATCGGCCTACGACGAGCATGCCCGCCGCTTGGCCAAGTTGTATGCCCACATCGGTGAGGCTCAGACCGAGGCCCCGGCCGCCCGGTCGCGCCGCGAAGCCCGCCCGGAGCGCACCGAAGATCGCCCGCGTGAAGAACGCGCTCAGGCCCAGGAACGAGGCCAGGAACGCGGTCGCGATGATCGTGGCGAACGCTCTGGAGGCCGTGAAGGTGGTCGGGGTCGCGGTGGCGATCGGGAGATGCGCGGTGGCCCCCGTGAGAGTGCCGCGCCGCGTGAGAGCGCCCTGCCTCGCGAAGGCCGCGAAGTCCGCGAAGTGCGGGAACCGCGTGAAGTGCGCGAAGTACGTGAAGTTCGCGAACCGCGCGAAGTGCGTGAGCCGCGTGAGGAATTCCGTGGGCGCGCCAGCGAGCGCGGTGAGCGTTCTGATCGTGGCGGCGAACGCAGTGAGGGTGCCCGGGCACCTCGTCGCATGGAGGAGCCTTCGGAGCGTCCTCAACGAGCCCCGCAGCCCCAGGCGGAGCCCGCTCCCGAGTCCTTCGGAGGAACCGCTTCCGTCGAGACACCCAAGCCGGCCAATTGGGACCGCATGGACGACATTGAACGTCGTCTCTGGTTGCGCGAGAACGGTCAGGCTCCGGCTCCTGCACCCCGTCCGGAGGGTGGCGAGCGCCGTGGCCGTGAGGATCGTGGGCGCGACTCTGGCAATCGCCGGGGTCCTCGTGGTCGTCGAAACTAAAACCGTTCAACTATGGCGGTCCTCCTGGTCGAATGCCCCGATCAACGGGGCTTGGTGCACGCCATCAGTGGCGTGCTGCTCCGCCATGGTTGCAACGTGGTCGGAAACCAGGAGTTCGTAGATGCCGCCTCGGGGCGTTTCTACATGCGCACCGAGTTCGAGGGTCCTGAAGTCTCCGCTACCGGTCCACAGCTCGTAGCGGAGACCTTGGCCAGTCTGCCAACCGGTGCGCAGGTCCGCTTGGCGCAGCCCGGGCCCAAACGGATCGTGGTCCTGGCCTCCCGCGAGCACCACTGCCTGGGAGATTTGCTGATCCGCCATCAGTTCGGGGGCATCAACGCCCGGATCGAGGCCGTGATTAGCAATCATGCCCTGATGGGCGACCTGGTCCGCAAGTTCGAGGTGCCCTTCCATCATGTCCCCGCCGAAGGGTTGGACCGGATGACCCATGAAGCGGCCGTGCGGCGTATTCTGGACGGAATACAGCCGGAGTTTCTCGTCTTGGCCAAATACATGCGGGTTTTGTCGCCCGATTTCGTGGGCCAATACCCGTCGCGGATCATCAATATCCACCATTCTTTCCTTCCGGCCTTTGTGGGGGCCAAGCCCTACCATCAGGCCTTCCAGCGTGGGGTGAAGGTCATCGGAGCCACAGCCCATCTGGTGACCGATGACTTGGATGCCGGACCTATTCTGGTCCAGCAGGTGATCCCCGTGGACCATACCCACGCCGCTGACGATCTCGTCCGGGCCGGACGCGACGTCGAGCAATTCGCCTTGGCCCAGGCGCTTCGGTTGGTCTTTGAAGACCGCGTGTTTTTGGCGGGCAACCGGACTGTCATCTTCGACTGAGCCGCATTCATTGGCAGAGCCTTTTGTTTCCGGTTTTTGGCGCCCCTTCTCACCCCATGAATCAGTGCCCCCTGCGAACCTCGGTCATCGGTAGTTATCCGTTTCCGGCCTGGTTGGAGCATGCCTCGCAACACCTGGACCGTTTTGGTGCGGAGGACCGGCTTGAACTGCAATCCGATGCGGTGACCTGTGCCGTGAAGGATCAGTTGGCCGCCGGCTTGGATGTCATCACCGATGGCGAACAAACCCGGTTGGATTTCAATCTCAGCTTCTATGGCTACCTCCAGGGAATTGATCTGGAGTCGGCCTCACCCCGTCGTTGGGGCCCTCCCGCCCACGATCAACGGGGACGCCACGCGGTGGTGGCTCCATTGCTGGCTCCCCGCGGACTCGGAGCCGTCGAGGAATACCGTCGATTGGAGACTGTCGTCCGTGAACTGGGAGCATCGGGTCGGGTGACCCTCAAGGCTTCGATTCCCGGCCCCTATACCTTGTCAGGCCGCCTCGTGCCCAACGCCGATCTGGGCTACCCGGACCGCTGGGCCCTGACCGAAGCGCTCCTGCCTCTGGTGCGCCAAGAATTGGAAGCGTTGGTGGCAGCGGGATGCCGCGAGATCAGCGTCGATGAGCCCTCGATGAGTTGCTATGGCTACCGGGAAGACGTCCGACGGTTCGTGGATCTCTTCAACCGGACGGTGGAAACGGTCACCGGCAAGACCCGGGTTTGCATGCACCTCTGCTTCGGCAACTACAAGGCCCGTGCCATCGGTCCGCGGCAGATCGCCCCGTTGTTTCCGGCCTTTCTCGACATGCACTGCGATGAGATGCACGTGGAGATGGCCAGTCGGGAATTCTCGGAACTGGAGTTGATCGCGCAGGTGGCTCGGCATCGCGATGTGGCCGTCGGCATCGTGGACGTGAAGAGCTACTACATCGAGACGCCGGAAGACATCGCCGCTCGTGTGCGTCGGTGCCTGGAGCATGTCCCAGCAGACCGATTGGTTTTGGCTCCGGATTGCGGACTCAGTCAGACGGCTCGCTGGGCGGCGCGACGCAAGCTGCAGGCACTGTGTGCCGGAGCGGCTTTGGTTCGTCGTACTCTCTGAATTCATGGACCTCGCTCCCCAGTTTCGGCTTCTGCAATGATTGTTCCTCTCCAGCAGGACGGGGTGTTTTTGGCCGACCTAGACCGGGCAGGGGAGTCTGCGCCCGAATCGCTGCATGTGTGGTGGTTGGGGCAGAGCGGGTTTCTGGTCCAGTGGGGCCAGAATCGACTGCTGCTCGATCCGTACCTTTCCGACTCCCTGACACGCAAATACGCCACCACCGACAAGCCCCATGTGCGCATGACCGAACGGGTGGTAGATCCCTCCCGCCTTTCGGGTATCGGTCTTGTCACGGCCACGCACGCCCACACCGACCACCTCGACCCGGAAACCCTTGTTCCGTTGGTCGCCTCCAACCCGGGCCTGCGCCTGGTTTTCCCCGAGGCCATTCGCGGTTTGGCCGCGGCTCGCTCTGGCTTGCCTCCCGAGTCGCTGATCGGCCTAGACGCCCCGTCGCCCGGCCGGACTGTGGGCCCCGGATCGATTTCGGAAGTGACCGTCGGCCCCGTTCGGATTCGGGCCGTACCCGCGGCTCATGAGACGTTGGACTGCGACCCGCAGGGGCGCTTGTCTTGCCTGGGTTTCATCATTCGGGTGGGTTCCTGGACCCTCTATCATTCGGGCGACACAGTCCTGTTCCCGGGATTGACAGACTGCTTGCGGGAAGCACGGGTCGATTTGGCTTTTCTGCCCATCAACGGTCGATCTCCCGAACGCCGGGTCGCGGGCAACCTCTGGGGCCACGAGGCCGCCGCGCTGGCCCATCAAGCGGGCATGGGCGCCGTGGTCCCGTGCCACTACGAATTGTTCGAGTTCAATACGGCTTCGCCCGCGGACTTTGAAGCCCGATGCCTGGCCCTTCAGCAGCCTTATCATCGGCTTCAAGCTGGGGGGCGGCTCACGCTCGGGCCACGTTCGCGTCCTTGACTCTCCAAAGACCCCTCCTAGCTTGCCGCCGACATGGAGTCACCCCTCCCCCCTCAAGAAGGTTCATCCGAAGAACAGGAACGATTGGTCGCATTGAAGGCGTTCCGATCCGCCGGGAAGGGGAGTTGGGCGTCGGTCCCTGACGCCGAATGGAACGACTGGAAGTGGCAGCTCAAGAATCGCGTCACTCGGATTGATCAGTTGGAGCGCCTGTTGCCGAGCATGACCCGAGAAGAGCGAGCCGGGGTGCTTTTGGCGGGAGAGTCCAAGCTGGCGATGGCGGTCACCCCGTATTACTTCAATCTGCTCGACGCCTCCGATGAATTGTGTCCCATCCGCCGTCAGGTCATTCCGCGGTTGGAGGAGACCACGACCGCACCGTGGGAAACCCTAGATCCGGTGGGCGAAGACGCCCATTCCCCGGTGCCTGGCCTCGTGCACCGCTATCCGGATCGGGTTCTTTTTCTGGTGACCGACCGCTGTGCGGCCTATTGCCGCTACTGCACCCGATCCCGACTGGTGAGCAATGCCAGTGGCTACGATTTTCATCCCGAATTCGATCGCCAAATCGCCTACATCGCTGAGCACACCGAGATTCGGGATGTGCTGCTCAGTGGTGGCGATCCGTTGCTCTTCAATGATGAAAAGCTCGAGTACCTGCTAGGACGGTTGCGGGCCATTCCTCACGTTGAATTCCTGAGGATCGGCACCCGCGTTCCGATTTTCCTGCCGCAGCGCATCACTCCGGAGTTGTGCGCCATGCTTCGGCAATTCCACCCGCTCTTTGTCAGCATTCATACCAATCATCCTCGAGAACTGACGACCGAAGTCCGCGAGGCGTTGGGTCGAATGGCTGATGTTGGCATTCCCTTGGGCAACCAGTCGGTGTTGCTGCGCCACGTCAATGACGAACCCGTGGTGATGAAGGCGCTGGTCCAGAAGCTTCTGCTGTGCCGGGTTCGCCCGTACTACATCTACCAGTGCGACCTCATCGCCGGCAGCGCCCACCTGCGCTCCACGGTGTCCCGCGGGTTGGAAATCATGGATTCGTTACGAGGTCACACCACGGGTTACGCCGTGCCGCAATACGTCATTGATGCGCCGGGTGGCGGCGGCAAGATACCGGTCAATCCGGGCTATATCCTCCGCAAATCCGCCACCAAGGTGATTCTTCGGAATTTCGAGGGGAAGGTCTTCGAGTACCCGGAAGTGCCAGAGGTCGCCGCCATGGCACCGCTTAGCGATTCTTCAATGGCCCTTGGCAAGGACTGATCCGGTGTCCGAGCCTCCTTGGTCCGAGGCTGCAGAAAGAACCTGCCCGCAATCTGGACAATGCCGGTAATCGGAGGGGCTGACACGACTGCAGGCGGGGCAGGTGAGCCGGGACGATTTGTTCCTCCGGTGGATCCACAGGTTGCGGAGGTACGGGATCCAAGAGAAGGCCTGCCCGGCGATGAAGACGCTATCCCGCTTCTGGAGGGCATAGCTGAGAAGAATCAGTGAGCCGATGAGGCTCAGCCACCAAAAGGCCTGCGGAACGACCACGCGCCGCTGCCGTTCGGTGGCGTACCATTGAACGAGGAAGCGGCTGAAAAAAATGGCATTGCCCACCCATCCCACCACCTTCCAGACATGCCACTCGATCCCCAGAAAACGTCCCTCGATCCACATCAATCCTGAGCCTGCCAACCACTCCATGGAGACAGCATGGAAAAGAAAGATGCAGTTGGCGCGGAAATTCTTTTGACGGGAGTGGGTCTTTTCCGATAGACAGACCGCTCCTCGGTCGGTGAAACCATTTTCACCCTGAGATTCAACACCAACGCGGGAGGACTTCGGTCCGATTGAACCGCAACCAAAATGCCTAGCAAACGCTACAAGAAGGCCCTGTCCCTCGTGGACTCCAACAAGGCCTACCCCCTCACCGCCGCCGTTGAGGTTCTCGCCAAGTTCCCTCGTGCCAAGTTCAACGAGACCGTCGACCTGGCCTTCCGCCTCGGGGTGGACCCCAAGCAGTCCGACCAGATGGTCCGCGGAACCACGCCGCTGCCCCATGGCGCCGGCAAGACGGTCCGCGTCTTGGTGTTCACGAAGCCCGGTGCACCGGCCGACGCCGCTCGCGCCGCAGGTGCCGAGTTTGTCGGTTTCGAGGACATGATCAAGAAGTGCGTTGACGGTTGGACTGACTTCGATGTCGCCGTCGCCACTCCTGAGGCCATGACCGAAGTGCGTAAGCTCGGTAAGGTTCTCGGACCTCGCGGTTTGATGCCGAACCCCAAGACCGGCACCGTGACCGACGACACCGGTAAGGCTGTTCGCGAGGTCAAGGCGGGTCGCGTCGAGTTCAAGGTGGACAAAGCCGGCAACATCCACGTTCCCGTGGGTAAGGCCAGCTTCACTCCGCTCCAAATCGCTGAGAATGCCCGCACCGTGGTCGAGGCCGTTTACCGTGCTCGTCCCTCCAGCGTCAAAGGTCTCTACGTCCGCAGCGTCACGCTGTCGATGACCATGAGCCCTCCGGTCTCCGTGGAACTCAAGGAATTCGTCTCCGCCTAAACTTAACTTCCCTTACTGCAACATACCATGCGCGCAGAAAAGAAGCTCATCTCGGCGGAATATGTGGCCCGCCTCAACGCCTCGCCATTCTTCCTGGTTGTCGACTACAAAGGTCTGACCGTCCAGAAATTCACGGAACTCCGCAAGCGCCTCATCAAGGCCGGTGGCGAGGTTCACGTGGTGAAGAACACCATTTTTAGCATCGCTGCCAAGGAAGCCGGTTTGGCGGACTTGTCGGGTATGCTGTCCGGGCAGGTGGCTGCGGTCACCGGCAACAAGGATATCGCCGCCGTCGCGAAGGTCATCAAGACCTTCCAGGCAGAGTTCGAGAAGCCCAAGCTCCAGTTCGGTGTGCTCGGCAACAAGCCGCTTTCGGCTGAAGAAGTGCGCGCCATTGCTGATCTGCCCCCGCTCCCCGAGATTCAGGGCAAGATTCTGGGCCTGCTCCAAGCGCCTGCTCAGAAGTTGGCCGCCTTGATCAACACCCCGGGAACCCAGGTTGCCCGCGTCATCGGAGCCTACGCCGAGAAATCGGCCTAGTCGTTCGGCTTCAACTTTTCCACTCTTTTCGTCTCAGGCACGGTGCTTGGGCGGAATTCAACGAAACAATAGTAAATCGTCGGTCCACAGGCAGTGGACTAATTCGGAGCGGCCGCTCTGGCGACGAGACGAAATAAAAGAAAATACCATGGCAGACATCAACAATATCGTCGAAGAACTGAGCAAGCTCACCGTTCTCGAGGCCGCCGAACTGGTGAAGGCTCTCGAGACCAAGTGGGGTGTGACCGCCGCCGCCCCGGTGGCCGTTGCCGCCGCCGCTCCGGCGGCCGGTGCCGCCGCTCCGGCCGCTGAAGCCAAGACCACCTTCGATGTGTGGCTCGCTTCGGTTCCTGCCGACAAGAAGATCGGTGTGATCAAGGTCGTCCGTGAGGTCAAGGCCGGTCTCGGCTTGGCTGAGGCGAAGACCCTGGTCGAAGGCGCTCCCAAGCTGCTGCTCGAAGGTGCCAACAAGGCTGATGCCGATGCCGCCGCCAAGAAGATCGAAGAGGCTGGTGGTAAGGTTGAGCTGAAGTAATTTTGCAAACCGTGCGTCGGGTGTTACTGTAAGGTTACCCGGCGCACGGTTCTGTTTTCTTCACCACCGTGCTCGAGCTCTGAAATTCATCAAGAACTCATCAAAGTGGCTTCGATAGTGTCCGTTTTCGGTCAACCAAAGGCATAGGTCACCAGTTTTGTACGGCTTGAAATAGTGTTTCAGTAGGACGAGTTCCGGAGAAGTCGAAAGAGCCTTCACCGGATCTCGTCGTATTGTATTTTACGGCGAAAACAGTCTCAAGGCAGGTGCCGCAGAAATCCCCGAGTCACGAGGTCGCAATGGCAACGAAACAATCCGAGCGAATTAATTTCGGCAAGATCAAGGAAGTCATCGCCCCCCC
>CANHYD010000056.1 GCA_947464705.1 Verrucomicrobiota bacterium
ATGCAGAATTTATCGAACTCCTCTCCCGCTCGGGAAATCCCGACCACCGCGCCCGGGCCGCCCGCGTCACCGGGCACTGGGCCAGTCGCCTGAAGGCTCCTCTGGAAGTGCTGACACGCCTGGCTGCCGACACCGAAGCCACCGTGCGTCTGGAAGCCGTGGTCGCCTGCGCCTACGTGCCCGACGCCCGGGCCGTCGAAGTTGCGTCCATCGCCATGGAGAACGCCACGGGTCAGGCGGAAGATGCCCCGGTGGCTTATGCCTTCACCCAATGCGTCCACGCGCTCAAACCCCTGTGGAAAAAACCCTATGCGCAAGGAGCCCTGAGCTTCGGCAATAACCAGCGCCGACGCGACGCGTTCGCCCGTGCTGATCGCAGCGCCGACACCGTGGACGAGGCCGCCAACCGATTGCGCCGCATCCAAGAAGTCGCGCTGCCAGCCGACACCCAGGCTTCGCTGGTGGAGGTTGTGCTGGCTGCCGCCCGAACTCAGGACATTCCGCTACTCCTGGCACCTCGGACCTATACGGTCGGAGCGGCCCATGATACCGGAGCCCACGCCCGGGCCTTGCTTCAGTTGGACACGCTGGGGCGGAATCTCGGACTCAAGCCCACCCAAGACGTGGGCCCGGCCCTGGGCGCGCTTATGTCTGCGGCCGATCCCGCGATTCAGTCTGCGGCGGCCCGGTTGATCGGTCGCTGGCAGATCCGTTCGTTGGAATCCGAAGTGATCCGGCTTTTGGAGAACCAAGACACCCCCGAGGCAGTGCGAGCTGGCGCGATGGCCGGTTTGGGCCTGTTCCCGGCTGCCGAACACACGAGCCGCATCCTCCGCGCCGCCGGTCCGGAGGCATCCACTCTCCTGAAGACCGTTGCCGCTTCGACACTGGCGGCCAGAGATCTGCAGGCTGCCTGCCGCCTGGCAGCCGAGGTCTTGGCCCAGGCCTCCAACGCCGCCACGCTGGAGACCGCAGTGGCCCCGATCCTGCGCCAACCCGGCGGCGACAGCGCTCTGGCTAAGGCCCTTCAAACAGTCGCACCACATCGAGAGACAGCCCTGGCTCTGGCCGGCTTTCTGGCCCAGGCAGGGCGACAGGTGCCCGAACTCGCCTCGGTCTTGGGACCGGTGCTGGGTCGAGCGGCCGGAAGCCAGAACCTCACCGAGCGGTTGGCCTCGCCAACTGCTCGCCAAGAATTTCTGAAGACCGTCGGTACCTTGGGCGATGCGCGGCGCGGGGCCACGGTTTTTGCACGGGCCGACCTGGGTTGTACCTCGTGCCACGGCGTGGGGGCCTCACAACCGGGCCTCGGCCCCGACCTCGGGTCTCTGGGCACCTCCCAGACCCCCGACTTCATCCTGCGCGCCATCTTGGAACCCCAGATCGAGGTGAAGGAGGGTTTCATGTCTTGGCACCTCACCCTGAACAACGGCGAGGAGGTCCAGGGCCGCATCGAAAGCACTTCGCCCCAGGAGATCGTCCTGCTGGAGGCCGCCTCCCGCCGGCCGCTGCGATTGGCCCGCTCGGAAATCCAATCACAAACCCAAGCCGGCTCCATCATGCCGGCTGGCCTGGTAGACAGTCTCACCGAGGGCGACTTCCGAGACCTGCTTCGCTATCTTTCCGGCCTGGGCCGCCGGGATGGATCCGATCGGGCGGCCGCTGAAACCGACGGTCCAGAACGTTGACGGGAGGGAAGACCTTCAAGGAAAGTCGCCTCATCGTGCTCGCCCATCCGCTCATCGACTTTATCACGTCGCCGGAGCCTTCCATGCGAAACCGCCCCCTGGAGGTGTGGGCCAAGCCGGCGACCTTGGGTGAGCTGTTGGAAGCCTGTACGGCCCTTGATCGATTCCGACGCGACGCCCAGAATTTGTATGAGCGAGTGCGGGCGTTGTTTTTCTTGTCGGCCCTGCACCGGTTCCACCTCCCGCCCAAACTCAGCGCCGCGGGCGATGCTGGCCTGATCCCGTTCGCGGGCTTCGAGCACCTCCTCAACCGCCGCTTTGAAGAGGCCATTGACTGCTTCCTGAGCGAACTCAAGACGCAGGGGCCCTCCGATGGCATCGCTTCGGCCCTCGCGGCGGCTTACCACCGCCTGGCTTTCCAGACCCTGGCCGACCAGGTGCGACGCAGCGTACGGACCGTGCGGGGCAACCAATGGATGTTCCGCATGGGCCATCCGGCCGACCAGCCGCTGAGACTCCGGCCAGAACTCTTGGAGCGATCTCTGGACGGAGCCTACCCCATTCTCCGCGAGCAGACCCCGGTGCGGATGGATCTCACCCACTCGGCCTGGTCCGACATCTTCTTCCTGGGCATGGACTACCCCGAGGGGGCCAAGGTGTTGAACATCTCGGTGGACCTCGGTGTCCACGGGCGCGATCCGGTGCCTCGCCCGCCCGTCAGCGCCTGGCTCCGGGTTCTCGATGAACCCGTGCTCCGGCTGACCTCGGTGGATCTCGGGGCGACAGCCGACATCGCCGCCTTGGGCGAGGTCTTCGATTTCGCCAAAGACCATCTCGGACTGCTCAAGGCGGCCGTCATCGCCGCAGGAATTGTTCCGCCCGGCATCGAGGGCTCGGGGCAGTCTTTGGCGGACTTGTTGGCGCGCATCGTGGGCCCGGGACGCGGCCTGGAGCTGTGCTCCAGCGTCAACGACATCCCCAAGGGTTCCCGGCTGGCGGTCAGCACCAACCTGCTGGGTTCCCTCATCAGCGTCTGCATGCGTGCGACTGGGCAGGCCGCCTCGTTGACCGGCGCCCTCGAAGAACCCGAGCGACGGCTCGTCCTCGCCCGCGCTCTGCTGGGCGAGTGGCTCGGCGGTTCCGGGGGTGGCTGGCAAGATTCGGGCGGGGTATGGCCAGGCATCAAACTCATCACCGGTGTGGTGGCCTCCGAAGGCGACCCCGAATGGGGCATCTCTCGCGGATGCCTCATGCCGACGCACCATGTCTTCAGCCGACAGGAGATTCCCGAGTCCTCCCGACGGGCCCTGATGGACTCCCTGGTGGTGGTGCACGGCGGCATGGCCCAGAACGTAGGGCCCATTCTGGAGATGGTGACCGAGAAGTACCTCCTGCGCTCGGCAGCCGAGTGGGCTGGGAGGCAAGAGGCGCTCGGGGTGTTGGACGAAATCATTGATGCGCTCCAGCGCGGAGATATTCGTGCAGTCGGCCAAGCCACCACGCGCAATTTTCGCCAGCCCCTGCAGGCCATCATTCCCTGGGCCTCCAACCACTTCACCGAGCGTCTGATCCAACAGTGCGAGACCGAGTTCGGTGCCGATTTCTGGGGCTTCTGGATGCTGGGCGGAATGTCCGGAGGCGGGATGGGCTTTATCTTCGCCCCGGAGCGGAAGGCCGAGGCCCAGAAACGGCTCCAGATCCTGATGCTGGAAACCAAACGCAGCCTCTCGGCGGCCCTGCCCTTCGCCATGGATCCGGTGGTCTTTGACTACGCCATCAACGAGCACGGCACCGTGGCCGACTTGCTCTCCGGCGAGGAGGCGCTGATGCCCCCCAATTACTACGCGCTCACAGTCCCCACCCTGCTGCGCGCCGATCGCCGCTCATTGACCCCGGCCCGCCGCGCTGAACTCGATCGGGTGGGAGTGGCGGCCCGCACACGACCGGAGCTCGGCGGGATGATCCAAACACTGTTCGATGCCCTCCTGCCTCGCTCCCGAAGCGGCGCCAGCGAACGCAGCGGACTGCAAGGGTTGCTGGAGGAGAATGGATTCGATCCGGCCCAGCATGAACAAATCCGCTCAGACCTGCGGGAAGGTCGCATCGGTCTTGCTCAAAACCGCCTCCGTGCCGACAGCCGGATCGAAGACGTCGAAGCCGACGATATCCTCCGTTGGGACACCGCTACGACCCCAGTGCCGCCTGAAGTCCGCGCTGCCGGCGAGGCTGCATTGCGAGCCGGCGAAGTGGCCGTGGTCACTCTGGCTGCGGGTGCCGGATCGCGATGGACCGGAGGAGCCGGCACCTGCAAGGCCTTGCACCCCTTCGCCAAGTTCGCCGGCCGGCACCGGACGTTCATCGAAACCCACCTCGCCAAGTCCCGGCGCTCCGGGCGGCTGGCGGGCCACGCTCTGCCTCATCTCTTCACCACGAGCTACCTGACCCACGAGCCCACCCATCGCTTCCTCCGGCAAGTCGATGGCTATGGCTACCCGGGGCCGCTCATTTTGTCACCGGGCCGCAGCGTGGGCCTGCGACTCATCCCGACCGAACGCGATCTTCGCTTCGCCTGGGAAGAAATGCCCCAGCAGGTGCTGGATGTTCAGCAGCAGAAGGTCCGCGACAGTCTCCGGGCCGCACTCATCGGCTGGGCTCGGGCTGCCGGAGAGACCGGCGATTACACCGACAACGTACCGCTGCAATGCCTGCATCCGGTGGGGCATTTTTTCGAAGTTCCCAATTTATTCCGCAATGGCGTGCTGGCCGGACTCTTGGGTGAACGCCCCCAGCTCAAGTATTTGATGCTCCACAACATCGATACCCTCGGGGCCTCAGTGGATCCGACCTTGTTGGGGCAGCATGTGCTCAGTGGGGCTTGCCTCACGTTCGAAGTGATCGGGCGACGGCTGGAAGACCGGGGCGGCGGTCTTGCTCGAGTCCATAGCCGCCCGCGACTGGTCGAAGGGCTGGCAATGCCGCGGGAGGAAGATGAATTCCGACTGCGCTTCTACAATTCCATGACGACCTGGATCCATCTGGACCGGTTGCTGGAAGCCTTCGGACTCACGCGGGAAGACATCCTTTCCCAGAACGAGCCCAAGATCGCCGCCGCCATCCGCGCCATGGCCAGTCGGCTACCGACGTATGTCACGATCAAGGACGTGAAGAAGCGTTGGGGGCACGGCCAGGAAGATGTCTTTCCGGTCGCCCAATTCGAAAAGCTCTGGAGCGACTTGAGTTCCTTGGCCGAGATCGACACCCGTTTCGTGGTGGTGCCCCGGATTCGGGGTCAGCAGCTCAAGGACCCCGCACAGCTCGATGGCTGGCTGCGCGACGGTTCCGCTGCGGCGGTGTCCGCTCTCTGCGATTGGGAATAAATCGGTGCCTCGGTCGGCCCGCGATCAAACCAGAGCCCCGTTATGAAGATGGCCCGTCCCCCGGCGTGACGGGAACCGGGGCCAGAAAGCAAACGCCCGTTCCGCAGAATGCAGAACGGGCGTTCGTCCGATTTAAATGGAGAGGCTCAGACCGAAAACCCAGGGCACCCGTGGCCTTGGCTCAAGCGCGCCTCAGAGGCGCCTCAGGCGCGCTCCATGTACTTGCCCGTGCGCGTGTCCACCTTGATCTTTTCGCCGGTCTTGATGAAGAGGGGGGCGTTGATCTCGACGCCGGTCTCCAGCGTCACCGTCTTCTGGACATTGTTGGCGCTGTCGCCCTTGAGGCCTTCCGGAGCATTGGCCACGGTCAGGATAACGCTCGACGGCAATTCCAGGATGACGGCCTTCTCCTCGACGAAGGTCATCGTCACCAGACTGTTTTCGGTGAGGAAATTCTTGGCATCGCCCACGAATTCAGGAGTCACGGTGACCTCTTCGTAATTCTCGGGATTCACGAACACATAGTCGTCGCCGGACTTGTAGCTGAACTCCATCTTGTAGGTCATCAGGGGGACCGTCTCGATCTTCTCAGCCGAACTGAAGCGCACGTCCATGCTCTTGCCGGTGCGGATGCTGCGCAAGATGGCCTGCACAAAGGCTCGCAGGTTGCCGGGGGTCCGGTGGGTGACCTCGAGGACGACGCAGACGTCGGAGTTGTACTGGATGGCCTGACCCTTGCGGAGTTCGTTCGCGTTGACTGACATAAATTGAAAATGGGTGTTCCGCAGAGTGATTCAGCGGAAAGAATTGAGACCCTAACGGCCTGAGAATCGCTGGCAAGCGTCCAATTCCAGCCGGGCCGGACGGAGACAGTTCCGAACCTCCCAGAAATCTGCTTCACCTCCATCCGGATGCTGCCTCATTCTCTGTCTTCCCCCGGGGTTCCCGGTGGGGTTCCCGCCGCCATGAAAGCCAAGCTCGTCATCACCCCGAAAAAGGCCGTCCTCGATCCGCAGGGCAAGACCGTCGCCAACGCCCTCGAACACATGGGATACGCCGGAGTCACCGGCGTCCGCGTGGGCAAGTACATCGAGATCGACTTGGCTCCGGGCACTTCGGCCGCCGCCGCCGACAAAGCACTCAACGAGGCAGCTCTGCGTTTCCTGAGCAACCCGGTGATCGAAGATTACCGTCTGGAGATCGTGGAATGACGCCCATCCAGGCCATGCGATTTGCCGTCCTCCAGTTCCCGGCTTCCAACTGCGACCAGGATTGTGTCCACGCTCTCCGCGTGTTGGGTGCCCAGGCGAAGCTGGTCTGGCACAAGGACACTTCGCTGGGCGAGGTCGATGCCGTGATCGTTCCGGGTGGCTTCAGTTACGGAGACGCACTGCGTTGCGGGGCCATCGCCCGGTTCAGCCCGGTGATGCAGGCCGTCAGCCGCTTTGCGGACAACGGCGGGTTGGTCTTGGGCATTTGCAATGGCTTCCAGATCCTGTGCGAAGTGGGCCTGTTGCCGGGAGCTCTGATCCGTAACCGGGACCTGCGGTTCCATTGCGAGCAAGTCTTTCTGAAGACTGCAAACTTCGAAACCCCCTTCACTTCCGGGATCCGCCGCGACGGTGTTCCCATCCGCATCCCCATCGCCCACGGCGAAGGGTGCTACTTTGCCGACACGGCCACGCTGGAACGGTTGCAGGCCCAGCGCCAGATCCTCTGGCAATACTGCGACGCCCACGGTGCACTGACCGAGGCGGCCAATCCCAACGGTTCCGTGCTGAACATCGCCGGAATCTCCAACGAGCGCTTCAACGTGGCCGGTCTCATGCCTCACCCGGATCGAGCGGTGGAGGGAATCCTCGGCACGGAGGACGGCCGTTCAATCCTGAGCAGTATGATCTCGGCTTTGGAATCGCGACGGGCTTCGGCTGTGGCCGCGGCCTGAAGGCGAGCAGAAATAGTCGCCGCAGACTGCAGGTCCAGCGTCACCACCGGGACGGTTGGTCTACAGCCCGGGCCAACCGACTCAAGTAGTCGGCCCGCGGGATTTCCTCGGCTCCCAGCGACCGGGTGACCGAGGTGACCATTTGGCAGTCCAACAGGGTGAATCCCCGACAGGCCAGATGACGGTCGAGATGGATCAAGGCCACCTTCGACGCATCATCCGCGCGGTGGAACATGGATTCGCCCGCAAATAATCCCCCCACGCAAACCCCATAGACCCCGCCCACTAGCCGCCCCTCCTGCCAGCATTCGACACTGTGGGCATGACCAGCCCGGGCCAGCTGTTCATACGCCTCCAGCAGTCGCGGGGAAATCCAGGTCGAGAGGGTCCCGCCGCGAGGCACGGTGGCGCAGGCTCGAATGACCGCTGAAAAATCCTGATCGAAGGTCACCGTATAGGGAGCTCGGCGCAACGTCCGGGCCAGACTCCGAGATACATGCACCGCTCCCACCGGGAGAACGCCGCGTGGATCTGGGGACCACCAGGTAATGGGGTCCGCCGACCACGGAAATAAACCCGTTCGATAGGCTTCCAACAGCCGCTCCACCGACAAATCGCCTCCGACGGCCACCAATCCATCTCCCCGGGCTTGGCGCGGATCCGGCAACCGATCTCCGGGAGACAGGAAAGCGACGGAACCGGCGGGGTCCCTCATTCGGGAAATTCTTCGGACAGCAGTCGACCTTGGAAGCGGGAGGAGATCTCCAAGTTCCACCAGTGCAGGATGTCCGGTGAGGTGGGGGCCAGATCGTCCGGAACCTCCGGGGGATTGGGTCGCCCGAGTTGCTCCCAAGCTCCCAAACGCAATTCATTCAGGGCCTGAAGGAGGAATTCGCGGTCTTCGGGAGTGAGACGGAGAATCCAACCTGAGTCTTCCCGGGCTCCGGTGGGGGTCTGGATCGTCGTTTGGATCGGCGACGCCACGCCCAAGAGCATCACCAGCCGAGAACGAACCTCGGCTCGGTGCGTTTCCAACTCACCGGCCAAATCCGACTGGCACTGTTCTTCCAGGGCTTCGGAAGTCCGACTCAGCTGAACCCGTTGGCGTGGTTCGGTGGGTCGAGAAAAGAGCGTGAGCAGCAGGTTGCGCTCCCCAGAAGCCAGAAACCAGGAAGTGGCTTCGTCGTTGCGTTCGTGGAGCCTCATGACGCCGGCTCCAATGTGGCGGTGAGAGAATACTTTTGGAGAGCGTGGACGTAATACTCCGCCTTTTCAAAGCTGTCGCGAACCACAACGCTGCGACCCTCCTCATGGACTTCGAGCATGTGCCGCTGGGCCTTTTCACGGCCCCAACCGAAGACCTGCTGAAAGACGTGCGTCACATAGGGCATGAGGTTGACCGGGTCATCCCAGACGATGACGGCATAACCCGGCTCGCGGAGCTTCTGGGGATCCTGCTCCACATCGACTTCAGGCGTCGGCAATTCGATGGTTCCCGGCATTCTGTGGATTGGCTCGACGGATTCGGTTTCAGGAAGCGGCGCTCTCCGAACAACGATCCTTAAAGGATAAAGGGGGGTGGTTGGAACGCAACGGCCGCCGTTTTTGCGGCGGCCGTGCTGTCGAAATCGATCCTATGGATCAGTTCATCGATGATAACGCCGCTTCAGATTCAACTGGGTCAACGAGTGCATGAGCGCGGCTTGAGCCACGGCGGATTCTTCGTCACCCAGCTTCTGAGCAAGCCGCGCCTCCGCCTGCTTTCGGGCTTCTTCGGCGCGAGCCTCGTCGATGTCGTCGGCCCGAATGGCCATGTCGGTCAGGATGGCAACCCGTTCACCGGTGATCTCCACGAAACCCTCTCCGACGGCCAGGAAGTGATCTTGGCCGCCCTTGCGGACGACGATCTCACCGTGGGTGATCTGGGTCATCAGCGGGATGTGCATCGGGAAGATGCCCATCTCGCCCTCGAGCCCAGGCAAGGTGACCATGTCGACCTCCTCCGAATAGATACGGGCCTCAGGCGTGGCGATTTCCAGTTTGAGCGTGGCCATGTCGTTGGGGTGCTGAGCGTGGGACAGACGACGGGTCAGTCCTTGATCTCGTCAATGCCACCCTTCATGTAGAAGTTGGCCTCGGCGACATCGTCGTACTTGCCTTCCAGGATCTCCTTGAAGCTGCGCACGGTCTCGGCCACCGGCACCTGCTTGCCCGGACGACCGGTGAACTGCTCGGCCACGGTGAACGGCTGGCTGAGGAACTTCTGGATCTTACGGGCGCGGAAGACGGTGAGCTTGTCGTCGGCCGACAACTCGTCCATGCCCAAGATCGCGATGATGTCCTGCAAGTCCTTGTAGCGCTGGAGCACCTTCTGAACGCCGCGGGCGACATTGTAGTGCTCTTCACCGACGAACTCGGGCGCCAAAGCACGAGAGCTGGAGGCCAGCGGATCGACGGCCGGGAAGATGCCCAACTCGGCGATGGAACGCTCGAGCACGATGGTCGCATCGAGGTGAGCGAAGGTGGTGGCCGGAGCCGGATCGGTGAGATCGTCGGCCGGCACGTACACCGCCTGGAAGGAGGTGATGGAACCCTTCTTCGTGGAGGTGATGCGCTCCTGCAAGTTGCCCATCTCGGCGGCCAGCGTCGGCTGGTAACCCACCGCTGACGGAGTGCGGCCGAGCAATGCCGACACCTCGGATCCCGCCTGCGAAAAGCGGAACACGTTGTCAACGAAGAGCAACACGTCCTGGTTCTTCTCGTCGCGGAAATACTCGGTGACCGCCAAGGCCGAGAGAGCGACGCGGAGACGGGCTCCGGGCGGCTCGTTCATCTGACCGTACACCAGACCAATGCGGGATCCAGGCTCGAGAACGGGCATGCCGTTGGCGCCGATCTCGGGATGGCCCTTGGCATCCTTCTTGGTCTTGATGACGTTGGCCTCGATCATCTCGTTGTAGAGATCGTTGCCTTCACGAGTACGCTCACCGACGCCCGCGAACATCGAAATGCCGCCGTGCAGCTTCGCGATGTTATTGATGAGCTCCATGATGACGACCGTCTTGCCGACGCCCGCACCACCGAAGGCTCCGACCTTGCCGCCCTTGAGGAAGGGGCAGATCAAATCAATGACCTTGATGCCGGTGGTCAGGATCTGAGGGCTGGTGGACTGATCCACCAGCGGAGGGGCATTGCGGTGAATGGGGTAGAACTTGTCGGCCTTGACCGGTCCCTGCTCGTCGACGGCTTCGCCGGTGACGTTGAAGACGCGGCCCATGACGGCTTCACCCACGGGCATCGAGATCGGGTTGCCCTGATCGACGACTGCCTGGCCCCGCTTGAGGCCTTCGGTGGTGCTCATGGCGACGGCGCGAATCCAGTGTCCGCCCAGGTGCTGCTGCACCTCGAGCGTGAGACGGGTGGCGGAGCCGCCGGGAGGCGTGAAGTCGACGGTGAGCGCGTTGTAGATCGCGGGGAGAGTTCCGGAGAACTCCACGTCGACGACGGGACCGATGATCTGGACGATCTTTCCTGTGTTCATTTCCGAGAGAGGTCAGTTGCCCATCGCCATGGCGGCGCTGGTGATTTCGAG
>CANHYD010000057.1 GCA_947464705.1 Verrucomicrobiota bacterium
CTGGGCTTCTTCTGGTACTCCACCAACAGACGGTTCTCGGGCATCACCAGCATGACCTGGGCGGACTCGATGCCGTCGACTCGTGAAATGGTCTGGGACAATTCGCCCTGAATGGCCCGCAGGTAATTGACCCGCTGCACAAAGTCCGAGATGCCGAAGTTGGGCTTGTCGAACAGCGAGAAACCCGTGGTGCCGCCACCGGGAATCCCCTTGCCGGCGAGTTGGATGCGCAGGGAATGAACCTTGTCGGCGGGCACCGAGATGCTACCGCCGCCTCGGACCTTGTACGGCACCTTGGCCTCGTCGAGCGCATTGATCACCTTGGAGGCCTCGGCTTCGGCAAGGTTGCCGAAGAGAACGGCGTAGTCTTCACGGCTCGACCAAACCGCGACTCCGGTCAGACCGAGCAGGACGACCAATCCGGCCAGGACGATCGAGATCCGCTGGTTGATGCCGATCTCTTTCCAGACGGCACCCAATTGCTGCAGGAGTTCTTGAAAACTGTTGTTCATGGCTTAGTGCGCGGAATCCTCAGACCTGCATCCGCATCAATTCCTGGTACGATTCGAGAAGCTTGTTGCGCACCTCGACCATCAACTGAAAGGAGACACTGGCTTCCTCCATGGCGATCATGGCTTGGTGCAGTGGCACTCCCTGCTGGGTGACCAAGCCTCGGACCGAATCTCCGGCCGCCACCTGTTTGTCGGCCACTTCGCCCACGAACCGCCCCAGAGTGTCGGCAAACGCATCGCGCCCCGTGACCCTCCCCAGCGAAGGGATGCCCGTCGGATTGACACCCGTGGGCAGCGGACCCGCGTCCGGGAAGGCCTTGTTGAAGGGCTGCAGTTTCCCCATCTCTGAGTCGGGAATGAGCTTCCCCAAGTCTCCCAACCCGGCCTTCTGCAGAGCCTCCGTCCCGGCCTTGCCGAGAGGGGACTCCCGGAGGGCGGCCGGGTTGAACATTCGGAGTGCGGAAAGCGCTTCCATCGCAGTGTCTCAGTGAAGGCTCAGCGCTTGCCGATGGACATGGCCTGCTGGGCCAGTTGTCGGGCGTTCTTGACCACGGCGATGTTCGCCTCGAACGCCCGCGAGGAGGCGATGAGGTCCACCATCTCTTCGTGGACGTTGACGTTGGGATACCGGACGTACCCCCGCGCATCGGCGTCGGGATGATCGGGTTTGAAGACCTCCCGGAAGGGCCGGTTATCGGATTCAACGCGGGTGACCCGAATGGTGGAACCACTGTTGGGGTTGGCCCCGGCATTGTTGACCAACGACTCGAAAACCACCTGCTTGCGCTTGTAGGGCTGCCCATCAGCGGCTCGGGTCACATTGGCATTGGCCAGATTCTGGGAGACGATGTCCACCCGGGTCCGTTCGGCATCGAGCGCGGAGCGGGTGCTTTGGATGCTGGGGATGAGTTGGATCATGGAATCTTCAGTCCGAAGGTTTAGCTACGGCCCGTGATGGCCATCCTCAGCTTGAGCATGGAACCGGTGATGAGTTGGGCTTCCAGGGTGTGGGCCAGACTGTTCTCATTCATGGCCAACATTTCCTGCTCCAGATTGACGGAGTTGCCGTCGCGATTGGAGGCGACGGCCGTCGGATCGACTGAGAGGGTCGGGACCGGGATATTGGCGATCTGACCCGGATCGTTGGCCTTCACCGCGTTGAACAACTCGGCCTGAAACGACGGCGCGACATCGATCCGCTTGTAGTTCGGCGTCTCAACATTGGCCAAATTGCCGGCGATGGCCTGATGGCGCAGCACCGTGGCATCCAAGAGCTTCTTGGTGACCACATAGTTGGACTGGTTGAACAGCGTTTGAATCATGGACTCGCCTCCGTTCCCACCGTGAAGCAACGACCATGCCGAGCGGCTCAACTGCCGTTTTTCGAGGGTTTTATGAGGAAATGCCTTCAGGGTGATGGCACCGGGGCGGAACCGAAGTCCATCCGTCCGTCGGCCTGGGCAAAACTTTCCGCCCGGTGGCTTCAGAGCCGCTTCAGTGTCTCTAACGGCTGAGGAGGGCCACCAGAAGCGCCCCCAGCAGCCACAAGACAGCCACCGCGCCAGCCTTCCCCAGACCCGTACGGGCCAGGCGGTGACTGAGGTGTTGCGTGTCGCCCACCCAGAAGGGCTGCCCTTTCCAGGTGCGCGAGACGACCACGAAGGCCATGTCGATCAGAGGGACTGCCACCACCCCGAACGCGAGCCTCCAGGACCACTGTAGTCCGCCGTCCAAAGGCGCGGCAGGGGTCAGGGACAGCAGCGCCAAAATGGAGAGCCCATAGCCGACCCATTGACTGCCAGCATCACCCAAAAAGACGGAGGCACGGGGGTAGTTGTAAGGCAGATAGCCAGCCAGGCTGCCGGCGATCAAGGCCGCCCCGCAGGCCAAGTCCGGGGCACCCCGCCCCAGCAGCGATGAGACCGAAACCGCGGTGGCCCCGATCAAGCCCAGGCCCGCACACAGGCCATTCATGTTGTCGCTGAGATTGAAGGCATTGGTGACCGCCACGATCCAGAACACCGTGAGCACCTGTCCGAAGATCGCAAACCCGTCCGGAACCGGCACTTGCACCCCCCATCTCGCGACCAAAACGGCGATGATTCCCTGCCCGAAGAACTTCGCTGCGGCCCCAAGATCTCTGCGGTCGTCCCATGCTCCCAAAACCAGCATCCCCACGGCTCCGGCCACCAGCACTCCGAGGCGCCGCAACCCCTCGGTTTCTCCCCCAAGAGATCCGATCTCCACGCGGCCCGTCACTCCCGACATTTGCAGGATCCAGAGCAGCAGTCCGCCCAAGAGTCCCCCCGTCGCGACGGCCAACCCGCCCGCCAGCGGGATGGGTTGAACATGGATCTTCCGGTGACCGGGATCATCGACATGGCCCCATCGACGGCAAAGAGCCCGCCACAACGGCAGCGAGACGGCCGAGACACCACAGGCCAACCCGAAAGCCCAGAGCCCGACGAAGAACCCGGATTTCATCGAGACAGGCCTCCCGGCTGCTGGAGCAAACGGCGGTACAAGGCATCCAGGGATTGCACCAGAGCCTCTTCCGAGAAGCGCTCCCGCACCCAGGATCGCCCGGCGGCCCCCAGGCTCCGGGCCAACTCTGGATCACCCGCCAACCGAGCGACCCGATCCACCAATCCCGGCAAGTCTCCCGGTTGGAGCAGAAACCCGGTCTCTTGATCCCGACACACTTCGGCGGCGCCGTCGCAATCGAAGCCAATGACCGGCTTCCCCGCAGCCAAAGCCTGAGGCAGCACCCGGGCCAAACCTTCCCGGCGCGACAAATGCACCAGCGCATCCATCAAACCCAAATAGCGTGAGACCTCCGAAGGCGGCACCAAACCCGCAAAAATAAAGCGCCCTGCCAAGCCGGGAGTCGTGGCAGCCAGGGTCTCGAAACGCGCACGCCAAGGGCCATCACCCAACAGCAGGAACCGAACATTGGGAATCCGGCGGACCATCTCCACGGCGGCGGCGAACAAGTCATCGTGTCCCTTGAGCTGAAAAAGACGCGCCACCTTGCCCACAACAAACTCCCCGGGACGGATTCCTAGCCGCTGGGCCAATTCCGGATCCCGCTGGACCCCGAGAAAGGGGGCCAAGTCAAAACCGCTGAAGATTCGGGTGTACTGAGCCGGGGCGCCGATACCGGCATCCAGGTACTGTCGGGCCATCGCCTCGGCGACCACCACAAAATGGTCGGTCTGCCGGCCGGCGGCTCGTTCTGCACCGCGAAAAACCGCATTGGCCGAGGCCCCCTGGAACGGACCAAAACTTGGACCATGAATGGTGTGAATCACCCAGGGAACCCCGGCATGGCGGGCAGCGAACCGACCCACGATGCCCGCCTTGCCGCTGTGGGTATGAACGATCTGGGGGCGGGTGCGACGGAAGTGACTGCGGAGCCTCAAGTAGGCCAGAGCATCCATCACGGGATGGACAGGCCGAACAAGGCAAGATTCCAACTGCAGGAGCCCGGGCACTGCTCGAGCCATGGGTTCGAGGGACCCTTCGGGACCACGGGTCGGGCCAGAAATCAGTTCGACCTCCCAATCGGGAATGCGTCCCAAGCCAAGAACCGAGCTGAGGGTATTCTCCTGAGCTCCACCAACAATCAATCGGGTGATGACATGGCTCACACGCATGGGTTCGACAGGTCGACAGCCCGTGTTCCCAACGGTGCCGTAGATTCTCGGAATCAGCGCGAGGACTTCAGGGCAGCCAAGCGGCTCATGACATTGGTCGATTCCGCCGAGTCCTTCGGGGCCAATTCGAGATAGCGCTCCAACTGCTTCTGCTCCTCCGACGATTGCTTCTGCTGACGGGCAATCTCTGCGAGACCGAAGCGAACTTGAAAAGTGTCGCGACCGTCCTTGATCAAGCGCTCGTAATCGGTTCGCGACTCGGGCAATTGATTGAGCATCAGGCGAGCGATGGCGCGATTGACCCGAGCGACCGAATTGTCGGGTTCCTGGTCGAGAACCTTGGTCAGAGCCTCGGATGCAGGCCCATACCGACCCAGTTGCATGAGGATCAGTGCCCGACGGGAAGCCGGCGCGGGGTCCGACTTGGCCACTTTTTCCCAAGCCTCCGTCATGGCCAGAGACTCATTGGTCTTGCCCAAGAGCAGGTAGAGGTAGGAGAGGTAATCGTAGAGTTCTGCGTTGTTGGGATTGAGGCGACGCGCCTCCTGCAAGAACGCTTCGGCCTCCTGCAATTGGTTGAGAGCGATACGCACGCGCCCCTCGGATTCCGCCAGACCGGCTTTTTCCACGGGCGTCCAGCGGGCGCGGGAGGGGTCCGCCTTCAACTCATTCAAGGCGTTGGTCGCCGAAGCCAGATCTCCGACAGCCAAGGCCGCCGCAATGAAGCCGAACTGGTTGAAATGGTTGGTGGGCGACAACCGGGAAGCCCGAGCAAAACTCACAGCAGCGCGGCGAACCATGTCGTCCTTCTGAGCCAGGAGGGTCAACCCGAAGATACGCAGGAATTCCGGCTCATCCACGGGCCCGTGCACGTCGAGCAAGCCCGGCTTTCCATCCCAGATCTTGACGAGGTCGGCCGAGAGGGGTTTGCCGGCGACCAAGGCTCGGTTCACCTCCAGATTGACCCGAGCCGCGGCGTTGTCGGCGTTCAAGCGAAGCGCCTCGGTGAAGAGCGTTGCAGCCTCCTTCAGGCGACCGCCCTCTTGAAGGAACACCCCGGAGGCGTTGGCAGAACGGGACCACATCGCGGCCACGATCACCGCGTTGGAAGAACCCAGGGCCGCATCCCGGACGACCGCGTCCAACGACGGTTGCACCTCGCCCCAAAACCGGCGCACCTGATTGAACTCGGCCTCATTGGCCGCACTCGGTAGCAGTGCTTTCCGAGGCAGGGCTCCGTGCAAGGATCCGACCGGTCTAAAGTCGAACGGCTCGGCAAAAAAGCTGAAAACGGGCGACGCGAAGAAGGTCTGATTGCTGTAGGCAGCCCGGGCGGCCATCGTCAGCCAAAGGCCCGCGATGTTGTCCTTGGCATCGGCGATTTCGCGCAATGCCGGCCAACGCTCTGCATGGCGACTGGCCAAGAACTGCCGATACACCCGCACCGGAGCTAGTCGAGTTTGGACCAACAAGTGCCCGCTCTTGGCGGAGAGCGTCTCATGACCAGCCGTCAGGGTCATGAACAGCGTGGGATCATCGGCGAACACCAATCCCGGAGCCCGATGGAGTGGAGCGATCAAAGTCCGCGAGTAATCCCAAAGGCTGGAACCATTGTCGGCCACGACGACCTTCCAATTCTTGGCAACCAAAGCCGCCGGAACCAGAAGCGTCAGAGACACCACCAAGAGACCGGCCAAACGCGACAAGCCCGAGGAAAGCGGTGTGACCGTGTAGGCGTGACGGGGGTCCGGTCGACCGGTCCAGAGCAGGAGATAATACCCCGCAAAATAACCCACAGCCAAGCAAGCGCAGAAGGAGAACGTCAGGAGGGGAACGCCGTAGCCCAACTGCCGGGGGCTAAACTTCAAGTCGAAGGCGACCGCAATACAAAGAACGAACCAGGCGAAGGCCAATACCTGCCAGGCAATCATCGCGGCCAAGGTGTCCAAGCCGGCCCCAAGCCGAGAAGGCCAGCGGATGCCAATCCCCACCAGGGGCGCGATCATCATCAGGAAAAGAAACAGAAAGCGTCCCCTCGGAAACATCAGCAGGTAGTTCGCCTTCAGCTCCAAACCCGCCCGGAGAAGACTCCAAAAACCCTCGTCATAGCGCCCCGTGAAGCGGGCCGACAGCGGAATCCAAATCAGCAGGGACAGTCCCAGCAACCCCGCCAAAAGCATCCGAGACAGGAAACCCAGATGGAAGAACTCCCATCCGCGGATCCAAACGATCGCCACCAAGAACATCGGCGCAAACCCGATGAATGCATGACTGTTGGCGATGCCGACTCCCATGAGGGCAGAGACGATCCACAGTCGGGATTCTTTTCGATCCAGGCGGTATTCCAGCAGGTTTCGGATCGCCACCGCGAAGATCAACAAATCGATCATCTCCCCGGTAAAGGCCGTGGCATGTTGCCAGAAGGTCAACTGAAAGGCCAAGACACCGACGGCCAGAACCGGCGGCACCCAGGCCCAGGGGATGGTGAGCAACGCAATGTCCGAGAACTCGCGGATGCGCTCCTCGTGTCGCCGGTCATGGGGAAGCAAGGCCACACAGCGAGCCAGCAGATAGACCACTGCCGCGGCCATGGCCGCTGTGAGGATGTTGGCCTGACCGGGAAACCGGACCCCGGTCAACTGGGACACAACGGCCCCGAAGATCTGGTTCAAGGGCTGGGAGAACGCATTGTCAAAGCCCCAACCGGCCGCCTCGTAAACAGGCCGTAAACTATTGATCCCGATCCAGGAATTGCGTGTGAACAGGAAGACGGCAAAAACCGTTACAGCCAAAATCCATGGCAATCTCCGAGTGACGAAGAGTCTCGAGGAAACAGGCGCGTCATCCATAGGGTTCGGACATAGTTTGGAAAACCCTCGGGAAAGGCAAAGTCGTTTCAAACTGAAACACGCAATGGGGCTCGCTGTCTTCCGAGCAGAGTGGATCCGAATATCCGTCTGCCGAAGCCCCTTCGGCTCCTCCGCCTCGATCCAAACGAGAGTGCCATCACCCTCGAATTATCGTGAGCACTGCCGGGCGCACCCTAAAAGAAAAGGCGCCCGGTTGCCGGGCGCCTTGAAAGGGGTGATCGAGAACTCGTCGGATTACTTGGTACCGAGGATCGCGTCCTTGGCGGCCTTGGCCACGCGGAACTTCACGACCTTCTTGGCCGGAATCTTGATCTCGGCGCCGGTGGCCGGATTGCGGCCGATACGGGCCTTGCGGTTGACCAACACCAGCTTGCCCACGCCAGGGAAAGTGAAGGTGTTCTTGGCGTTCTTGTAGGCGAGTTCAGCCAGCGCCTCCAGAACCGTCAACGCTTGCTTCTTGCTGATCTCAGCCTTCTCGGCGAGGACAGCGGTGATCTGAGACTTGGTGAGGGCTTTAGCAGCTTTGGCCATAATATTGGGCTTTGGAGTTGGGATGTGTGATTGATCCGAAGTGACTTCGGAGCGGATTTAGCAACGCGTCACACGGCGTCGCAAGAGAAAACCCAATGAAAGCATGGTTTTCATACGTTTCGCGTCTGCAAATGACCCGCGTGGCGGTTTCCTCGCGTCGGGTCCTTGACTTGCACCACTCCCCCAACACCATCAACCCCCTCGCCGGGCGATTGGGGACACAGAGCCCCCCAGCACCTTTGTCCGGGGATGAAACCAGTACGCCACCATGAACCCACGTCCGAAGACCCGATCGGTGACTCTCGGTCTTTTGCAACATGCCTGCGGGCCCGATCCCGAGGAAAACCTCCGGTTGTGCCTGGAGGCGGGCGCGCAAGCCGCCAAGGATGGAGCCAACATCTTGTGCACCCAGGAATTGGTCCGTTCCCAATACTTCTGCCAGTCGGAGGAGCACCGGTATTTCGACCTCGCAGAGCCCATCCCAGGCCCCAGCACGCGAGCCTTCCAGAGCTTGGCCCAGGAGCATGGGGTCGTGGTGATCGCATCGCTCTTCGAAAAGCGGGCCGAGGGGTTGTACCACAACACGGCCGTGATCATCGATGCGGACGGTTCCTTGCTCGGCATCTATCGGAAGATGCACATCCCGGATGACCCCCTCTTCTACGAGAAATTCTATTTCACCCCGGGGGATACGGGATTCAAAACCTGGGACACCCGTTTCGGCCGCATCGGTGTGCTCATTTGTTGGGATCAATGGTACCCGGAGGCGGCACGACTCACGGCAATGAGCGGGGCCGAGATTCTCTTCTATCCCACCGCCATCGGCTGGCACCCTTCCGAGAAGGCCGAATACGGAGTCCATCAGCACGGTGCCTGGGAGACGATCCAACGCTCCCACGCAGTGGCCAACGGTTGCTACGTGGCCGCCGTGAACCGGATCGGCTTGGAACGGCCCATTGGCGGCGACGGGCTCGAATTCTGGGGACAAAGCTTCGTCGCGGGCACCAGCGGCCAATTGCTGGGCAAGGCCTCGGTAGATCGCCCCGAAAACCTGCTGGTTTCCGTGGATCTGGCGAAGGTGGACGTCACCCGGACGCACTGGCCCTTCCTGCGGGACCGGCGCATTGATGCCTATGGCGACCTCACCCGACGCTATCGAGACTAGCCGGGTGCCCCAGGGGGCGCTCCAGGGACGTTGTTTGGTGATCATCGGAGGGACCCGAGGCCTCGGTTGGTCTGCGGCGCAAGCCTGCCTCCGCGAGGGCGCCCGATTGGTCGTGGTGGGACGCGAACCCACCCCGGAGGCACCACAAACCGAAGAGGTGCAGAGTCGGCTAGAAGTGATTCAGGCCGACGCCCGAGAACCCGGAGTGGCCGAGCGAGCCATCGAACGGTGTGCGCAGCGGTACGGCCAGTTCCACGCCCTGTACCACGTCGCGGGAGGTAGTGGACGGGCCTGGGGCGACGGGCCACTGCACACCATTCCTTTGGAAGGTTGGCAGCAGACCCTGGAATTGAACCTGACAACGGCCTTCCTCTCCAATGGGGCGGCAATCCGCTGGTTCCTTCGAGAGAATCAACCGGGTTGCATCCTGAACTGCGGATCGGTGTTGGCCAACTCCCCTTCCCCCAGCCTGTTCGGCACCGCAGCCTACGCGACCGCCAAATCCGCTCTGGTGGGCCTTACGCAGGCAGCGGCGGCGACCTATGCCCCTCAGGACATCCGCGTGAACCTCTTGGCTCCGGGACTCACCGCCACCCCCATGTCCCTGCGGGCCCAATCCAACCCGGTCATCCAAGAGTTCATCCACCGCAAGCAACCGCTGGACGGCGGACGCATGGGTCGGCCTGACGATCTGGATGCAGCGGTGATTTGGCTCCTCTCCGAGGGCAGTCGCTTTGTCACGGGTCAAGTCATTGCCGTGGACGGCGGTTGGTCGGTTTCTGACGCATCCCCAGCGCAAACACTCCCGACACAAACCGGTTCAGCCCCCCTGGCTTCATGAATCCCATTTCGGAAACCGAGCCCTATTTCCTGGGCATCGACCTCGGTGGATCCCGCATCAAGTCGGTGGCTGTGAGCGCCAGCGGCAAGACCCTCGAACACGAGTCCACCCCGTTTGAGGATCGGGCAATGGAGTGGGCGAACCGCATCCGCGATCGGGTAGACCACCTCCGTCTCCGTCGAGGTGAACCGGCGGCCGTGGGGCTTTCAGCACCAGGGCTGGCTGCCCGAGAGGGTCGCTGCATCCTCCACATGCCCGGGCGTTTGCAAGGATTGGAGGGATTGGATTGGCAGCAGTATCTGGCTTTTCCGACTCCGGTTCCAGTGCTCAACGACGCTCACGCGGCCCTCTTGGGAGAGGCTTGGATAGGAGCGGCTCAAGGGCTGGAGAATGTATTCATGCTCACCTTGGGAACCGGGGTCGGCGGGGCGGCGATCGTTGAGGGTCGCCTTCTCCGGGGCCATCTGGGACGCGCTGGGCACCTGGGGCACATTACCCTCGATCATCGAGCCAAAAATGATGATGTCGGCACGCCGGGGTCCCTGGAAATGGCCATTGGCAACAAAACCCTCCTTGAGCGAAGCCATGGACGCTACACCTCCACCGAAACGCTGGTTCAACAGGCCCGGACGGGTGATCCAGAGGCCGTTGGGCTGTGGCTGGAGTCTGTGCGGGGACTGGCGGTGGGCATCAACTCACTCATCAACGTATTGGACCCCGAAGCGGTTATTTTAGGTGGCGGAATCGCTCAGGCGGGCCCTGACCTATTTGATCGGGTGGCGGAAATCCTCGAGGGGCTTGAGTGGCGTCCCAAGGGAGCCCGTGTGCGCATTCTACCGGCCGCCTTGGGTGAGTTCGCCGGTGCCTATGGGGCCGCTCGTCAGGCCATTCTTTCTCGACAGAATCACTGA
>CANHYD010000058.1 GCA_947464705.1 Verrucomicrobiota bacterium
ATCGTGGATTTGTGGCCTCTCAATCGCCCTTGGCCGGTGCGGTTGGAGTTCTTCGGGGATGAATTGGAGTCCCTGCGCGAATTCGATCCCCATCGCCAGACCCGTCGGGATGCCATCGACTCGTGTGTGGTTCCGCCGGCCGGTGAGCTGAGCTTGCTGCGTCCCAAGGCCGGGTCTGAGGCACCGCCTCCTCCGGTGGCCGCACTCGATGCGCATTGGGGCCCGGAGGCTCTGGTGGTGGTCTGCGGGCCGGAGGCGCTGGCCCTTCAGGCTGAACACCATGCCAGTCAGGTTCGGGAGGGGGATACGTTTCATGAGCCCTGGGAGGCTCTGCAATTGCGGGTCCAGGCTTCCGGGGGGGCGTGGATCCGAGTCGAGGATTCCGTCTCGGAGCCCGGGGGCGATCCCGCGGAGTTGCGGTTCGAATCGCTCGACGCGTTCCGCCCCATCGGAGCGACCTTGCCCGCGGCGCAGGTCGCGGAGGAGCAGCGTCGGACCTTTTTCCAACAAATGCAGCGGTGGTTGCGGCAGGGCTACCACCTTCAGGTCTTCTGCAACAATGCGGGCGAGCTGCAACGCTTCGGAGAACTGTGGCGCGAACTCCTGCCCTCCAGTGGAACCGAGGCTGCCGAGGGATCGTCGTCGTCGGTCCCGGAGGTCCTCTCGGGCACCCTTTCCCGAGGTTTTCTGTGCGAAATGGCCCGGCGGGTGGTGGTCTCCGACGCGGAAATTTACGGGCGCTACAAGGTGTCTCGGCCGCGCCGCCTGAAGTCCCATCATGCGCAGTCGGTGCGCAACGCCTTCGAGGTGGATTTCACTGACTTCGACCTCGGGGACTTCGTGGTGCATCTCCAGCACGGCATCGGGATCTACCGCGGCCTGAAGACATTGCCGCCTCGGCAGTCCGGGGCCTCGGGCGGTGGGCAAGAATGCCTGGTGATCGAATACGCCGCGAGCTCCAGCCACGATGAGGCTCCCAAGCTCTACGTGCCGGTGACCGAGGCGCACCTGGTCAGCAAGTACGTGGGCGCGGGCAAGGCGCGTCCGCAACTCAGCACCATCGGTGGCACCCGCTGGACCAAGGCCAAGGAGCAAGCCCAGCGGTCGGTGCGGGATCTGGCGGCCGAACTGCTTTCCGTGCAGGCGGCGCGGGCGACCCAGCCGGGCCACCCGTTCTCGGTCGACACCCCGTGGCAGCGGGAGTTCGAGGCGAGCTTTGAATTCGAGGAGACGCCCGACCAGGTCAAGGCCATCGCGGCGTCGAAGGTGGACATGGAACTTCCCAAGCCGATGGATCGCCTCATTTGCGGCGACGTGGGTTTCGGCAAAACCGAGGTGGCCATCCGGGCTGCCTTCAAGGCGGTGATGGGAGGCAAGCAGGTGGCGTTGCTGGTGCCCACCACGGTCTTGGCCCAGCAGCACTACAACCATTTCCGCGAGCGCATGGCGGAGTACCCGGTGCGCATCGAATTGATGAGCCGATTTCGGACTGCCAAGCAGCAGAGGGCGGTGATGGAGGCTGCGGCGGTCGGTGCGGTGGACATCGTCATCGGCACCCACCGGATCGTCTCGGCGGACATGGTCTTCAAGGATCTGGGGCTGGTAGTCGTGGACGAGGAGCAGAAGTTCGGCGTGAAGCACAAGGAGCAGTTCAAGCTGCTGCGTCGGACTGTGGATGTGCTCACCCTCAGTGCGACCCCGATCCCGCGGACGTTGTACCTAGCCCTCACGGGAGCTCGAGACCTCAGCACTTTGGAGACTCCACCACAGGATCGCTTGCCGGTGGAGACCGTCGTGGGCAATTACGACGAGCGGGTCATCCGAGATGCCATCCAGCGGGAGTTGAATCGCGGGGGGCAGGTGTATTTCCTGCACAATCGGGTCTCCACCATCGAGGACGTGGCTCTGAAGTTGAAGACCTTGGTGCCCGATGCCCGGATTCTGGTGGGGCACGGGCAGATGGGCGATGATGATCTGGAGAAGGTCATGACGCGCTTCGTCAACGGCGAAGCCGACGTGCTGGTCAGCACCACGATCATCGAGAGCGGTTTGGATATTCCCAATGCCAACACGATGATCATCGACCGGGCCGATCGTTTCGGCCTGAGCGAACTCTATCAGCTCCGCGGTCGCGTGGGTCGCTACAAACACCAGGCCTATTGCTACCTGCTGTTGCCGCGTCACGCCCAGCTCCTGACCGAGGCCCGCAAGCGGATGAGCGCCATCAAGCAGTACAGCGCGCTGGGTAGCGGCTTCAAAATCGCCATGCGTGACTTGGAGATCCGTGGTGCGGGCAATCTTTTGGGTCAGCAGCAAAGCGGCCATATCACTGCGGTGGGCTTCGACCTGTACTGCCAGTTGCTGGGCCAGAGCATCTCGGTGTTGAAGGGCGAGACGGTCCGGACGCGGGTCGAGGTCCGGGTGTCGCTGGATTTCCTGGCCACCAATCCCGGTGAGGAAGGCGCCGCCAAGACCGAATCCCGACGCTCCAAATCCGACGGTGCGCCGTCCTTGAACATTTCCATCCCTAGGGACGGATGTGTGGCCACCTATTGGGACGATCCGGACGAGGAGCCTTCCCGAGGCCGCTCTTCTTCGGCCTCCCGGCGGGCGGTGGACGAGGATGACGGACGCAAGTTCCCGGCCTACCTGCCGCTGGATTACGTGCGCGAACCGGCCCAGCGCGTCGAGGTGTACCGCAAGTTGGCCCAGGTCGCCGACAAGGCCGGGGTCGAAGGGTTGCGTCAGGAACTGCGGGATCGCTTCGGCCCCTTGCCTGGACCGGTGGATTTGCTGCTGCAAACTCATGAGTTGCGGCTCTTGGCGGCCGAATGCCGGGTCACGTCGGTGGAGGTCACCGAGGGCAAGGTGAAGCTCATGCACCGGGGAAGTCTGGTGACGGTGGGAGGCCAGTTCCCGCGGTTGTCCAAGCGCGACCCCAAGGGACGCATCCAGGAAATTCGACGCTTGCTGCTCTCCTTGAGCGGTGACTCGGTCAAAGCATGAACTGGTTCTCGATTTTCGGACGACGAGGGTTGTTGGGCGTGATCCACGGGTTGGCCTACCTGTTGGCTCTGTTCCCTGTCCGCGGACTCGCCCGTGAACTGTGGGTCATCGATCCTCGTGGGCTCAGTGGTGCGGAGAGTGTGCTCTTGGCGTCTCTTCAGGGAGGGCTCAATCGCACGGGGGCGGTGGTTTGGGTCCAGGGGCCGGGCATGAACGCCCGGATCTTGGACGAACTGCGCACCGAGGGCTGGACGCTGCGGGAGTCCAGCGGCCCTTGGCCTTTGCTGCGGGCTCACAAGGCGGCCTTCTCTGGTTTGGTCATCGGTGAGGTGGGATCCGAGTCGCTCAATAGGGCCACTACGCTGGCTGGCTTGAACCGGGCGGTGGTGGCCGATCCCTCGTTGGTGGAACGTCTGGTGGCCGAGGGATTGCCGGTATTGGCCGATGCCCGCTCCCGCTCGACCGCCGCCCTGTGGGCCGAGTCTGAGTCTCGAGTGGCCCGGGGTGTGATGGTCCATCAGGACCCCGCAAAGGCCCTGCACCTGCGCGATCTGGCCATCAGTCTGGGAGCCTGGACGGTCTATGACGAACCGGCGGCCGAGCGCATCCGTCAGATCCAGGCGCTTGGGCCTCACACCCGAGTCTATGGGTGGGGTCGGGATGAATTAGAGTTCGTGCGCGAGGTGAGCCGGGGCGGCGGTGCGGTGATCCCGGCCGACTGGTCCTTGAATTTGTCGGCGCTCCGCCATCTCCCGGTGGCCCTGCCAGCCCGGCCCCAGCCGGTGAAACCTCGTCCGCGTCAGTCCGGGGAGCGGGTGGTGGCCTTCGTGGTGAGCGATGGGGACAACTTGCAATGGGTGGGCGGACGTTTCGTGGAGGATCCTGGGTTTTGGGGCAGTCCATTGCGGGGCCGGTTTGCTGTGACTTGGGAGATGCCGCCGGAGGCCTTCGTCATGGCCCCTCGCATTTTGAGACATCTTCTCCGCACGGCCACGCCGCGGGATGAGTTCATCGCTGGCCCCAGTGGCTACGGATACCAGTTTCCGGGTCCCTTGCCGGACCGCCCGGCTGCTGCCGCCGAGACGGCCCGGGCCGTGGCCCGAGTCGATTGGCCGCTGGTCACCTTGCTCAACGCGGACGGCGGTCAGGATCAATCGGACCCTTGGTTGGCGCAGCCGGAAGTAACGGGCGTCCTCTACAAAGACTACGCCCCCTACAATCGCGGACAGGGTGCGGTGCGCTGGCACCGGGGCAAACCCAGTGTGTCCTACCGGTTTCTGCTGTGGGAATTGAAGGACCGTGTGGGAGCCCTGCGTCTGGACTCCCTGCCGGTCGGGGTGGCCGAGGCCATCGGGAGGCTTCCTTCGGGAGCGGAGGCTGGCCCGGGTGCTTTCGCCTTGGTCAATGCCCACGCCTGGTCTTTCCGGAATACGGGAGGACCGATGGGGGCCATCGGACGGACGATCGAAGCGCTGCCTCCGAAGGTTCGGGTGGTCACGGCCACGGAGTTCTTTGAACTCATGGCCTTGGAGGCGCCAGCCCGGGATGCCAAGAAAGGCGACTGACTCCGAGGAGGTCTTCGGGCTAGGCTCAACATTATGCCGGAGGGTTTGGTGAAGTTCCTGCAACGCTGGTTGGTGACGACCATCGGCGTTTTGTTGGCCGATGTCTGGGTGGATGGGATCCATCACCAGTCGTTCGGTGCCTTGGTCGAAGCCTCGCTGCTGCTAGGCCTGCTCAACGCCTTTGTGCGGCCTCTCCTGATGTTGATTTCCCTCCCGCTGCTCATCGTCACCCTGGGTCTCTTCGTGTTGGTCATCAATGCGGTGCTCCTGAGTCTGGTGGGTGGCATGCTTCAACCGGGATTCGTGGTGGACGGATTCAGGTCTGCCTTCTGGGGTGGGGTGGTCATCAGTCTCGTCTCGTTGGTGGTCAATGGATTCCTGGGACGCGGATCCAAGGTCCAGTTCCAGGGGAGCATCCGCGGATCGACGGGGCGTCGTCGGCCGAAAAAGCGGGATGAGGACGGGGGCGGACCGTTGATCGATGTCTGAACCGAAGGTCTGATCCGGATCCATGGCCTCGAAGTCCCGAACCGAATCGTCCCGAGCGCAGCCCCGCCGGGCTCTTGCGCCGAAGATGCTGCTGTTGGCGCTGGTTGGGGTGTTGGCCTGGGGCGTGTGGCGGGTGCTCGGTCCCGGAGAGGGGGTCGCTTCGAAGCCTGTGCCTGGGGTGCTCACGCAGTCTCCCGCTGTTTCGCGGGAGCAGACCCCGGCCCTGGCGCCGGCCCTAGTTCTAACTCAGGCAATTCCAACGACGGCGACATCCGCCGCACCGGCTTCGCTACAGCCCGCTGTGGCGCCGGCCACGGTTCTGGCTCCGCCGTCGGTGGCTTCCAACGGCGTGGTTGCGTTGGTGGGGATCACCTCGGCCCCAGTGACCTTGTCCACTCAGATCCTCCGGGTTTCTGGGCCATCACTTTCTCTGTCGTCTTCCAACACCCCGTCGGCGTGGGAATCTCGCGGAGCCACCAATTATTTGGAGGCACAAATCGCCTTGGCGGGTTTGGGGTTTTCTTCGGGCTCGATCGACGGCGTCGGAGGTGCCCAGACCGCGGCGGCATTGAAGGCCTTTCAACGGCAGCAGGGGTTGGAACAAACCGGTTGGCTGGATCGGAACACTCGCAAGGTGCTGATACTCCGGCGGCCCCCCGTGGGCTCCTATCGTGTCAGCGCCGACGACCTCCTGCGGTTGGCTCCTGTGCCCGAGACCTGGGTGGGCAAATCGCAGGTTCTTGGCCTGGAGCATGAGACCCTACTGGAGCGTCTGGCCGAGCGGTTTCAAACCCATCCAGGATTGCTGCGCCGTCTCAACCCCGCTGTGGACTGGGCTCAGCCAACGGAAGGTCTGGAATTGACCTTCCCCGCCATCCCGCCGATCCCCGCCCGTCGTGCCGGTCTCATTCGCATCAACCTCGCCGGGAGGTTCCTGAGGGTGTTCGACACCAGTGGCGAATTGATGGCGCATTTTCCCTGCAGCATTGCGCGGCGTGTGGAGAAGCGACCGGTGGGGGATCTTCAGGTGTCGGTGACCGTGCCCAACCCCGACTACACCTGGGATCCGGAAGTGTTCCCCGAGTCTCCGGAATCGCGCACCGTGGGTCGCAAGTTGCGCATTCCGCCCGGGCCCAACAACCCGGTGGGTGTCGCCTGGATTGGACTCAACCGCTCGGGCTATGGCATCCATGGGACCCCCAAGCCCGAGGACGTCGGTCGCACCGAGAGCCATGGTTGTTTCCGCTTGGCCAATTGGAATGCAGAGTTGCTCCGCCGGATGGCTTGGCCGGGTCTCACCGTGCGAGTGGAAGGTGAAGTTCCGGGGACCCCGTCGACGGCCCTCACCGCGTCAGCGACGACCGTCACCAACGCAGTGAAGGCTTCGCTGCCTTCGGGTGTGTCAACCAATACTGCTGCTCCCGCGTCTTCTTCCGTCCCCGCGATCACCAATTCGGTTTCGACGCCCCCCTTGTGAGGGGGCGTTGAGTCAAAATCCTGCCGGGCAGTTCTCAGCCCATCCCCGGTGTTCCACCCCCAGTCCGGCAGAAAGACACGGCGCCGCATTGCGTTCCGCAAGTTCCCGGCGTAGGCCTGCGGGATGGCGTCTTCATCGGCCAATTGTCCGGACCGCGGAGCGGCCCTCCTGCGCGAACGCTTGGAGTCCATTCCCGCCCTGCTGGAGAGCTGGGCTGCTTCCCCGGAGGCGGCGCGGGCGGCCCGACCGCAGAAGTGTCCCCAGCGCGTGGTGGCCACGGGTCTGGGCAGTTCCGAGGCCCACGCCCGATATCTGGTGTGGTTGCTCAATCGGTTCACGGACATCCCTGCGGAGTTTCTGCCCACCGGAGCCTTGTTCAGTCCGGACTCCAACTGCCGCTGGCAGGACCGCACGTTGGTGGTCTTCAGTCAGGGACTCTCGGCCCATGCTCGCATCGCGTTGGGATGCCGGGGCGCGTTCGCCAGAACGGTGCTGTTCACTGCGGCGAGCCGGGAGGGGCTGATCCGCGGCGGAAAACTCGACCGAGCCCGATGCCTGGAGGCCTTGGAGCAGGAAGGTGCCGAGGTGATCCGTTTTCCCCTGGAGGACGAATACACCCTGTTGATCCGGGTCGTAGGTCCGACACTGGGATTCTTGGCGGCCCGGCTTTGGGTAGGTGGGTTGTCCCGAGAGGCGCTGTCTGGGGATCCTCCAACGGTCGGAGCCGAGGCAGCCCAAGCGTTTCGCACAGGCTGGTCGGCGGGCCGGGTTGCCTGGCCCTGCATGGAGCCCGTCGGGTTCGGTCGGGGCTTCGCGTTGCTAGCCTCTCCAGACTTGAGCGAATACCTCCAGAATCTGGCCTTCAAGTTTGTCGAGGGACTCTTTCGTCCCGCACCGACCCTCCAGGAATTGCTTCAGTTTGCCCATGGCCCCTTCCAGCAATTGACCGCAGAGCCGCGTCCTGTGGTGGTGCTTCATCGAGCTGGCGAGATCGAAACAGATCAGCTCCGCCGGATACGGGAACTGTGTCTGAGCGCATCCCTGACGTGCCATGCCACCGGCTCGGGCTTGGTGTCGCGGACCGATTTCTTGGTTTTTGAGGCGGAGGGACTTTTCGTGGAACCGCTGCTGGAAGGCGTGGAGCAGGAGGGCATCGATCAGGTGGCTTGGCCCGGCCGGGGTCTGGATGGCCCGCTCTACGAGTATTCAGGCCCTACCGGTTCGGCCGCCTCGCGTTGAGGCGAGCGGTGGATCGGCCGCAGCTGGATCAATCCGACGAAGTCGTTCCGCCCGTGGTCTCCCATCTCGCCGGGAACTCAAGGAATGGGCCGCAGCAATGGAGCCAGCCGGGTGTTCTGCTGGGCCATGTGCTTGAGGCAGGGATCGATGCGTATGGCCAATTCGACCCGTTCCCGTGCCGCCTCCGGATGGCCGACCAAGGCCTCGTAACAGGCCAAGTGGAAATTCCAAAGCCCGTTGCGTCGGATGGATTCCGGGGCCGTCATCAAGGCTTGTCGGGCTTCTTCATAGGCGCCGAGTTCATAGAGGCAGCAGCCCCACCCGATGAAGTGCTCCACATCGGCATCCCGGCGTGCGCATAAAGCCTTGAAGGCCTGGGCCGCCTCGGCCCACTGCCCCGTTTGCTGGTGGATCACCGAACGCAACTCCAGCACCTCCGGCTCCAGTTGATCTCCGGAGGGGAGTTGATCCAATTCCTGCAAGGCCGACTGGCTCATTCCGAGTTCGAAGTAACCCACTGCGGCCTCCGTTGTCCGACTGAGTTTCGAAAACGGCACACCGCAACGTGTCACGGTTCCGCTGAAACTCAAACGCGCTCGATACCGGGGGATTCCCCCGAGCAGCATTGTGGGTCATTCTGGTCCCACGGTAGGTCTCTATGCGCTGGTTCGATGCCCACAATCACCTGCAGGATTCCCGGTTGGGCAACGACCCTCTGGGATGGGTGTCTGCGGCCGCTGCAGCGGGCATCGCTGGCATGGTGGTCAATGGAACTTGCGAGGGCGACTGGCCGGAGGTTCGGCGGCTGGCGGACCTTTGCCCCTCAGTGATTCCCGCCTTCGGCCTGCACCCCTGGCGTGTCTCCGCCCGAACCCCCCGATGGCGCGATGCACTGATCGAGTCTCTGGACCAGACGCCCCGCGCCGGATTGGGTGAGGCCGGATTGGACCGTTGGATCCTCGATCAATCGCGGGAACGGTGCATCGAATTGGGAACCGGCCCGCAAGGCCCGGCCCCCTTGGAAGAACAGCTCCAGGTACTCGACCAGCAGCTGGCACTGGCTTCGGACCGCGGCCTTTCGGTCACCCTGCATTGCCTGAAGGCTTGGGGACCCTTGATGGATTGCCTCCGTCGTCGGCCGCGGCTTCCCCGAGGCTTCCTGCTGCACAGTTATGGGGGTTCGGTGGAACTGGTGCCCGAGTTGATCCGACTGGGAGCCTACTTCAGCATCTCGGGACACTCCCTCCATCCGCGGAAGGCCTCGCACGCCGCGGTCTTCCGGGCCATTCCCCGAGACCGACTGCTCATCGAGACCGACGCCCCCGATCAACTCCCGCCCGCCGACTGGGTCTCCCATTTTACGACCGATGCGCGAGGGATTCCGGTGAACTCCCCGGTCAATCTGGCCCGGATCGCCGAAGGGGTATCCGGTCTCCTGGGAATCCCCATCGAAGAGTTGGCCACACAGTGCGAGGCCAACTGGATGCGCTTCTTTGGACCACCGTTTCTCACCGGCACCGGCCCGCGGGTCACAAGGCCTGTTGGATTCGCTGGAGTTGCCGAAGTAGCGCCGGCATCTGATCCAGCGGGATCATGTTCGGGCCATCGCTGAGAGCGCGATCCGGTTCCGGATGGGTCTCGATGAAAAGCCCGTGAACTCCGGCGGCCACGGCACACCGGGCCAACACCGGCCCAAACTCCCGCTGCCCTCCCGAAGAATCTCCCTGCCCACCCGGCAGTTGGACCGAATGGGTGACATCGAAGACCGTGGGATAGCCGAACCCGGCCAAGATGGGCAGCGAGCGCATGTCCGCCACGAGGTTGTGGTATCCGAAGGTGGTGCCTCGCTCGGTCAGCATGAGATGGCGATTGCCCGTCTCGGCCGCTTTAGCCACCACGTTCTTCATGTCCTGCGGCGCCAGGAACTGACCCTTCTTGATGTTCACGATCCGGCCGGTGGCTGCGGCTGCCTGCACCAAGTCGGTCTGACGGCAGAGGAAGGCCGGAATTTGCAGAATGTCGCAGACCTTGGCCGCGGCGATGGCCTGCTCCTCGGTATGGACATCGGTCAACACCGGCACCCCCACCTCGGTGCGGATGCGGCGCAAGATCTCCAAGCCCTCGGCCATCCCTGGGCCTCTGAAAGACTTGCCCGAGGAACGGTTCGCCTTGTCGAAGCTGGCTTTGAAAATGTACGGAATCTTCAAGCGTCGGCAGACCGACTTCAGCGTCCGTGCGATCTCCAGGCAGAGGGTTTCACTCTCGATGACGCAAGGGCCCGAGATCAGGAAGAGCCCCTTGCGACGGTTCAGGACCCGCCACAGCGGGAGGATGGAATCGCTCACACCCGAGGTGATCGCGGTGGCGCGACCGTTTCGCAATCCCGGAATCGGCCTCGGGGGGGCCAGACAGGTCGCGAAGCCAGCCTGAAGGCTCCCAGAACGAATGAAGCGCACGGCAGAAGCCTTAAAAACCCGCGCCTCAGGAAACACCCGTTCCGCAGAGCCCCAAGAACCCCGCACCCCGTATTCCCAACGCCAACGACAGCGGCAGCGGGATCGGGATCGGGCCGGAGCCTTCCTGCGCCTCCACGAAGCGGCAGCGGGACCGGGCCGGAGCAAGCATTGGAAGCGATCACCCCCCCC
>CANHYD010000059.1 GCA_947464705.1 Verrucomicrobiota bacterium
CGTGGCGTGGAGATCGTGGACATGAACTGGGTTTTCAGCGGCCGCGAATCCGAACTCGTCGGTGGCGCCGTATACGGTGCCGCCCTTCACGCCGCCGCCGGCCAGCCACATCGTGAACCCGTGGTTGTTGTGGTCGCGGCCGTTGATCTTGCCGGAATTCGCTCCCGGGGTGGGTAGTTCCACCGTGGGGGTGCGGCCGAACTCGCCGCCCCAAATCACCAGCGTGTCTTCCAGCATTCCGCGCTGCTTGAGGTCAGTGAGCAAACCCGCGATGCCCTGGTCGCTTTCGCGGGCCAGCTTGCGGTGGTTGACCTCGAGGTCGTCGTGGTTGTCCCAAGGTTGGCCTGCTCCGTGCCAAACTTGCACGAAGCGCACACCACGCTCGACCAATCGGCGCGCGATGAGGAGCTGGCGCGACTGGGTGCCCTCGCCGTAGAGCTTCCGCACCGATTCCGGCTCGCGCTGGATATCGAAGGCGTCGGCCGCGTCCATCTGCATGCGGTAGGCCAGTTCGAAGCTCTGAATGCGGGCGTCGAGCTGAGGATCGGCGGTGCGGGCCCGTCGGTGTTCCTCATTGAGTTTCCGCAGGAGGGCCAACTGGCCTTTCTGTGCCTCAGGTGAGGTGCGGACGTTGTTGATGTTCTCGATGAGCTTCTCGATTTGCGTGTGCTTGGTGTCGATGTAGGTGCCCTGGTACACGCCCGGCAGAAAGCCGCTCTGCCAGTTCTGCGATTCCTGAATGGGATAGCCGCCGGGGCACATCACCACGAAGCCGGGCATGTTCTGGTTGTCGCTGCCCAGGCCATAGGTGACCCACGAGCCGAAACTGGGACGCACCTGACGCGCCTCGCCGCAGTTCATGAGCAACAGCGACGGCTCATGGTTTGGCACGTCGGCCTTCATGGAGCGGATGACGCATAGGTCGTCCACGCAGGCGGCCGTCTTCTCGAAGAGTTCGCTGACCTCGATGCCGCTTTGCCCGTGTTTCTTGAACTTGAAGGGCGATCGCCACGCGGCACCGGTCTTGCGCTCGGTGTTGTGGTGGATGGGGATCTCCTTGCCATGCCACCGATCCAGCGAGGGCTTGGGATCGAAGGTGTCCACGTGAGAAGGTCCGCCGTTGGCGAAGATGTGGATGACGCGCTTGGCCCGACCCACAAACTGCGGAACCCGCGGTGTCAGGGGATTCAGTGAGGCCGAATCGGCCACGGCCTGTGAGGTGATGAGGCCGGCCGATCCCAGCAGCGAGCTCAGAGCCACCGATCCCATGCCCATGCCACAGCTGCGGAGAAATTCCCGGCGAGGCAGGGAGGCGGTTCCAAGGGGTGAAGAAGGCTTCGACATAGCTGAACCTCGTGTTGACGTAGAACCATCGGTAAATGTTCGGAGCAGTCACAAGGAAAACCCGGCGACACTGAGACTCCCTGAGATCTGGCGGAAAAGGCCTCCTGGGTTTTCTTGGGGGCTCTGGAGCGTCCAATTCCTCGGAAGGGCCGGCCAAAACCATTGCCACTTTGGTTGCGGACGACGGGTGTCTGGGAACGGCTCTTGCCAAAGGGGACCCTGTCCGCGACAAACCGTGCGCCCTTGTGTCCAGCCCCGCTTCTCCAACCCCAGGATCGGTGATCCCTCTGGATTCGCCCCAGCGCCGTCGCTTGCCGCCTCTGCTTCGGCGTGCTTGGTACAGCCTCAACCAGACTTTTCGCCGGCGCATTGCCCATACCGGGGTGACTCCCGACCAGTTCACCGCCTTGCGGACGCTGCTGGAGGGCGACTCGCAGGGGATGACCCAACGTAGCCTGACCGAGGCCATGTCGAGCGATCCCAACACCGTCGCCTCGTTGCTGGAGCGCATGGAGGAAGCCGGTTGGATTGAGCGACAGGCCCATGAGCGCGACCGCCGGGCCTACCGCATCCGCCTGCTCGCCTCGGGCCAAGACAAGTATCGCCAGGTGCGGGATGTGGCGGTCGGGCTCCAGGCCGATGTGCTGGCCGACTTGCCCGAATCGGAGCGGGAGCGGTTTCTGGAACAGTTGGAGGTGGTCGCCATGGCGTGTCGCCGTGCCGCGGAGACTTCCGTCAAGACGACTGCCCGTTGACCCATGGAACCCCTGGAACCTCCCCCATCCACGCAGGCCGCGCCGCCCGTGATTTCGGCCGAGGGTGGGGTTCCGCCGGTGCTGCCCCACCCGGACGCGCCCCATCCTGGCCCTGTCCGGCCACGCTGGCGCTCGGTGGCCTTCCTGCTGCTGGTGGGTTTTTATCCCCTGATTCTCGGGGTCTTGAGTCAATTCCTCCATACAGACCGAGCCTCGCGCGGGCCAGCCCTGCCGCCGACGATCCAGGGACTCATCCTGGTTTGTCTGGAGAGCGTGGCGGTGTTCGCCCTCTTCTTTGGTGCGGGTGCCTGGGTGGGACGACCGACCCGCAAGGAACTTTTCTGGCGGCCTATGCGATGGTGGGACTGGCTCTGGGGAGCACTCTGGTCGGTCGGAGTCCGCTTGGGGGCCGTGGCTGCGGTCTATGGGGCCTTGGCTCCATTCCTCTGGGTCGAATCCTTGCGATCCAAGTCCGCCGGCGAGGCTGCGGCCGGACCTTCCATTGAGGAGCGGCTTCAGCAATTTCGGCCCAAGCTCGAAGCGTTGCTCGAGTTCGACGCTTTGGCCGATCCAATCTACCTGCTTTTGGCGGTCACGCTGTTGAGTTTCCTCACGGCCGGGTTGCGCGAAGAACTGTGGCGAGCGGGGTTCATGGCCGCCGTTCGAGACCTGCTACCTCGCTCTTGGTGGATGCCTCGGCCGCGGAAGCCATCCGAGCACTGGCTGCGCTGGCGGGCGCGCCATTGGGGTCCGACCCTTCTGGTCGCAGGCTTGGCTGCCGTGGTCTTTGGTCTGGGGCATTTGCCGCAGGGGATCGGTGGCGTGATTCTCACCGGAGTCGTCGGGTTCATTCTGGCCCTGGTGATGATGGGGCATCGGTCACTCTGGGCTGCGGTCATCGCCCATGGTTTTTTCGACGCCAGCACCTTCGTGCTGCTGGCTGTCATCGTGTGGAACAAAGAGTGGATTCAGCGCATGGCTCCCGACCTGCTCAAGCAGTTGGGGATGTGAGAGCCCTTCCGGCAGTGTCTCTTCGGCGCAACTTTCAAGCCTCTGGCTTGGAGCCCATCGGGCCTAAACCAACGTTTCCACCAAGACTTCAGCCAGGCGGACGGAGGCTTTCTGAGCGTCGCCGCCGAAGCGGATGAGGGCGGGAATTTTCCAGGGCGCGCGGGCGATCTCCAGGGCCAACCGACCGGGGTGGAGCGTCTTCTGGACGGTGTAGATGCGATTGAAATCGAGCACCAGGTCTCCGTGGGCGGTGTCCGAGACCGACCGGACAGTCGCCGAGGGAATATTTCGGGCTCGCGCCAAGTCCCGCAGCACCGTCGACTCCATGTCCACCAGATCGGCCTGGGTCTCCATGCGGAGTTGGGCCTTTTCGAATTGTGTAACGACCACCCGGTCCCGCGTGACCATTCGCCCCGGGTTCGAGCCCGTGGACTGAAGGCGATCGATTCCTGGAAATCCCGCGTCGGCCTCGTGAAAGACCCAACCGACCTGGGCTTCAAGATTCAGGGCTCCAGCGACGCCGCAGGTGAACACGCGGTCTGGCTGGCCCGTTTCGAGGGCGGCATCGCCACTACGCAGGGCATTCTCTGGTCCCATGCCGGTCACCCAGACTTCCAAGCCTGGTGAAACAAAGCGTTGCAGGGCGTGGCGAGGGACGGACGGGGCCGTCGGTCTCAGCGGCCATCCACGACGGCGTCCCAGTTTCACGAAGGCAGCGGCCTCCTGTGGCAGTGCAAAGAAGAGCAGGGTCGATTCCACGATCTAGTTGGCGGCGATGTCGTCCGGGGTGTCGGCGAGAATTCGTTCCTGCCAGTTGGGGCGTTGGCGGAGGAGGGTCTTCCAAAGGTCCTGAGAAGGGGTCTCGAAGATGAGCGACAAGTCAGCCGGGGCGATGAGCCAACTGTTCTGGCGCAGTTCGTTGTCGAGTTGTCCGGGGGCCCAACCGGCGTAGCCCGAGAAGACCTTCAATCGCAATTCCGGCGAGCCGGAGTTCATCAGTTCTTCGAGTTCCTCGATCTGGTGTCCGATGGTGAGCTGGGGCAGCACATTGCCGAGCAAATGCCCCGGATGGCTGTAGAGGTAGCTCAACGCGGTGGGTTGGACAGGGCCTCCTTCGAAAAGGTGGACTCCCTGAAATGGAGGCGGCACCTCGCCGGGGAGGGAGTCTTCCAGAAGCTGGGTTCCGGGTTGTGTGAGGACCAATCCCAACGCCCCCTCGGGTGTGTGCTCGCAGACCAGCACCACGGATCGGTGAAAGCACGACCCTCCCAAACTGCCCCCATCCAGGAGCAATTGACCGTGGAGGGTCTTGAAGGGTTTTTTCGAGGTCTTCGGCATGGTCCGGTCGGATCCCGGTGCTTACTCCATCATCGCTGGGAGGGGCACAGGCCGCCCCGCAAGGCTAATGACATGCCGGCACTCCAACAATGGCTGAAGCACACCGAGAATTGTCAGAACCCCAATAGGGCCAGTTGGGAGGAAGGCGCTGCCAGCACAACGCATCCCATGGAATCGCTCCGGCTCAGCGGGGCCAATTGGCACCGCGGGTTTGGGTGCGGATGCGCAGGAGTTTGCTGTCGGCGGTGATGTACAGGGTCCGCCCATCATTGCCCCAGGCGCAGTTGGCCGTGGCCTCTCCCGTGTTGAGCACACCCAACAGCTTACCCTCCGGGGAAATCACTAAGATGCCGCCCGGACCGCTGGTCCAGAGATTGCCGCGCTCATCGACCTTCAAGCCGTCCGGCAGTCCTTTGTTGCCAGCCACCCGGGGCGTGGCGTCGAAGAACAATCGTCCCTCGGCCACGGTGCCATCGGGCAGCACCGAGAAGGCGGTGATGGTGGCGGCCTTGGAGTCCGACTGGTTCACATAGAGCGTCTTCTCGTCGGGGGACAGGGCGATGCCGTTGGGGAAATCCAGCTTGCGAGAAATCAGCACAACCTCGCCGGAAGGGCGGCGCAGGTACACGCCGTTGAACATCAATTCCTTGAGTGGGCTGTTGTTCAAGCCTTCGAGCCCGTAGGGCGGGTCGGTGAAATAAATGTTTCCGTTGGAGGCCAGGCACAGGTCGTTGGGCGAATTGAAGCGGCGTCCCTGATAGTGCTCGGCCAGCGGGGTGAAGTGGCCGTCGGCTTCGAGGCGGGCGATTTGCCGGTTGCCGTGTTGGCAGAGGAGGAGCCGCTCGCCGCGGTCGGTGGTCAATCCATTCGAGCCTTGCTCGCGGAACTTGAGCGCCTGACCGGTGTAGCCGCTGGGGTTCAGGGCCACGCTCAAGCCGTCCTTTTCGGTCCAGCGATAGACCTTGTTGACCGGCACATCGGAGAAGAGCAGTTCACGGTTCTTGCGAACCCAGACCGGGCCCTCCGACCAGTCGAAGCCTTCGGCGAGCAGTTCCATTTCTGAGCCCGGGGCGACCAGGGAGTCGAACTCCGGTGCCAAGCGTTCCACGCGGCCAGTGGTCGCGTACTTCGGCGCGGGTTTGGCAGGCTTGAGCGCGGCGGCCGCGAGGTCGGGTCGGGCGGCCTCCAGCGAGGTGTGTTGTCCGATCAGGGTTGCGGCAAGGCAGGACGCAAGCGTCCGAAACGGGGACAGGCTCATGGTGAGGCCCCAGTCGTAACCGTTCGTCCGGATTGAAGCAATCCCATGGAAGGCCCCAGGGAAGGGCCGTCGGCAAGGCCGTTCGGGTTCAGACCGGATTTTCGGGCGTCCCCAGCAGGTAAAGCCCGGGAAAATTCATGCAATGGTTGGCATCTTCCATCCCGTAGCCCGCGAACCATTCGGGGCCCTCGTGGCGGAAGGCGCTCCAACGGGGTTGAAACAGGCTGTCCTCACGAATCCTGTGCACACAAACCGCCGTCTCCACCTCTGCAGCACCCAGCTCCTTCAGTCGCCGAGTCAGCGCATCCAAGGTGCGGCCACTGTCGCAAATGTCATCAACTACGAGGACATGCCGTCCCGAAATGGATTCGGGGGCGTCCAAGCTCACTTCGACGTTCCTGGCCGCCACGCCGTTGAGGCTGGCCTCATAGGAACGACAACGGCAGAACGCGGGTTCCACGGTGACCGGGCAGGCGAGCAGCAGGTCGGAGAAGAAAAACACCCCGCCTCGCAGGACGCAGAGGGCCAGCGGCTGCCGACCGCTCTGGGCGCGTGCGGCTTCGGCCCAGGGACCGAGGCTCAGCCCGAGTTGGTTGACTTGTCTCCGGACTTCCGCGGCACTGGCGAAGGGGGTCCAGTGATCGGGGATTTGTCGGCAGGAAATGCGGGAGTCGTGGGCGTTTTTCAAAGGAATCCGGGGGCTTTGGAGAGGGATGAGTCCGACCGACCGGCTCGAAGCCGCTGACAGCCTGCCGCGGTGGTGGGGGAGAGCCAATCCAGGTTTTTGATGGCCTCCATGGATGGGATTGGCGGGATGGGGCGGTCGGGCTGTGCGTGCTGCGAGGTTGGAGAAAGGGCGGCTACGGCTTGACTGCGCCGGCCTGCCGCGCCAGTGCACGCGCCTCAACATAATTGCCGACGCAATGAGCCAGACTGCCCTTGGCTCCGGCCCAGTCCACGCGGCCCAGGGGCAGATACAAGGCGAGCTTGGCGGCACGGATGAAGATCCCGGGCAGGCTCGGACGGTGCGGTTCGAAGAAGCGGGCCATCGCCCGGTAATCGACGCGGCCCTTTTGGTAAAAGGCCCGCATGGAGCGGCGGTTCCGGTAGTGGACCCCGGCCGCATGCACCGCGGCGATGGTTTCGTCGGCCTTCAGGGCATCGAAGTACCACTGGAGGTCTTCACCGCCGCCGATCTCCTCGTCGAAGGGACGTCGTTGCCAAGCGCTGCGGCGGTAGAGGCTGTTGGGATTGCCCGCTCCGAATCCGAAGCCCCGGCGGAGATCGTCTCCTTGAAAGTAGGTGATGCCACCGCTGAGAGCCGCGTCAAATTCACCGAGAATGGGGCCGACCGCGGCCGTCACCGATTCCTCAAATCGCCCAATGGCTCGGCGGTAAGACTCTAAGAAAAACGGATCCGCAGGAATGGTGTGGGCGCTGAGGCTCAAGATCCATTGATGACGGGCGGCCGAAAAACCCTGGTTCAGGGCGCGGCCATAGGTGAAGTCCTCCTTTCGGATGACGAGGATCTCTGCGCCATAGCGTCGAGCCAGTTCGACCGTGCCATCTGTGGAACCGGAATCCACCACGATCAATTGGTCGGAGTCACCTAGCTGGAGCCTCAGCAGCACCTCCCCCAGGGTCTCGGCGGCGTTCAGGGTGCGAATCACAATGCTGACAGGGGGGCGCGACATGCAAATCGGAGGTAGGTGGAGTTAGCAGAAGTCCGATGCCTCGGAAAGACCGGAGACAGAGTGGAACGTCCAGGCGCCCGGGGCGGACTCCCAAGGGGGCTTGCCGATCGGCACGGACACCGCATAGCCTTGCAGGTAAGAATTACTCTTGCCCCGGCCATGCACTGCGACACTACAGACCATGATTTGCTGAGTCGGGTTCGACACTCCGATGACGAGGTGGCGTGGTCTCAGTTCGTGGAATTCTACCGCAATCCGATTGTCCGACATTGCCGTAGCTATGGGCTGTCTCAGGAACAGTCGGAGGAGGTGGCCCAAGACTGCTTCATCCGCTGCTTCCGCTACCTGCCCACCTTCGAATACAGCGAGACGGTGGGTCGTTTTCGTTCTTGGTTGAACCTCATGGTCAACCAGCAGATCGGAGAGTGTTTTCGGTCCCGAGTTCTAGATGCGGAGATGAAGCGTCGTTATTTGGAAATGCTTCTGGAATTGGCCGACCCGTTGCAGGCGGCCTCTCGGCAACCCACCGGCCATGATTACGAGTTGCTGTCGATGGCCTTCCAGCGGGTCAAGGCGGCGGTGCGGCCGCAGCATTGGCAGTTGTTCGAATCCTTCGTGCTGCACGGCATGTCGGCCTCCGAGGTGGCCGAACAAATCGGGGTCAGTTCGGTGATGGTTCGAGTCAGCGCTTTCCGTGTTCGCAACCGATTACGCGCAGAATGGAATGCCTTGCAGAATGGCCCGTTTTGAGGAGCTCGAAGAGTCGGTGTTTCCATCGGAACTCCTGCCGGCGATGGGCGACGGCCTCCGGGTCCGATGCCTCTCCAATCGTTCCAAGCGCCAAGTTTACTTGGTCCAGGAACCGTCGGGTCAGTTCCGGGTCTTCAAGATTCTGAGGCATCAGACCGAGGCCGATCTTCGGCGCTTCGATGAGGTCCGGCACTGTCTCTCCCAGACTCCCCGGTGCCCGTGGCTGTTGCCGGTCTTGGCCTATGGCTTCCGGGCAGACCGAGGTCTGGCTTGGGAAGAATTGGCTTTGGTCGATCACTCGGATCCTGGCGAGTTTTCACTCAACGACTACTCTCCGGATGTGTTGCGGACCATCGGTGTCGGCGACGAATCCGGTCTGGTGGAACGGGTGGCGGCGGTCGGCTTGGAACTACTCCGGGCCATCGAACATTTTTCTGCCCTAGGGTTGGTCCACGGCGACATCAAACCGTCAAATGTGTTTCGTCACCGCTCCAAATGGGTGCTGGGTGATTTCGATTCGGTGGCCTTGTTGGAGACGCTCGAGCCTTTGGGCCCATCGACCGAGGGTTACCGCCCCCCCGGCGGCGGCAGGGGATTGGAATGCGATACGTACGCGCTGGGCAAGGTACTCTATGAGCTTTGGACCGGGAATGACCGCCTGGAGTTCCCAAATCTGCCGATGGGTTTGGTGTCGCGCTCTCGTTGGACCCACAGCGAGAGATTGCTCAATGATTTGATCAATGCCTTGTGCTCGCCGGTGGGACTGTACCGGCTTTCGAACCTGGAGCTCATTCGACCGGTACTGCTGGCCTTGATTTCCGGTTCTGAGGCCGACCAGATCCGGGTGGGGCGTTGGATCTCAAATCGTGGTTCTCAACGTCGAAAGCTCGCGATCTGGGCCGTCTCGCTCCTGGTTTTGAGTCTACTGACTTGGACCTTGTTCAGCTCGGGCGTCCATTTCACCGAATCGACCTCGTTCCAAAGGAACCCGTTGGTAGCCACCCTTTACCGCCATCCTCAGGGCGAAAATGATGGTTATGTAAAAACGGCGACTTTGGGAGAAGACCCCGCATTGATGCTGTTCAACACCCACCTGACCCGCAAGGAACCCCTTCGAGTGGGCGACCGTGTGGAGTTGGGGCTGCGCAAAGAAGCCTGGCGGGGACACATGGGTGTGTATCTTTCGCCCAGCCCCATTTTCAGGGAACCCAAGGCCGATTTCGGCCATCGAGAGCATTTTGGTCGGCTGTCGCATCACCTATTGTTCCACGTCGACGGGGATGAGTTGGTGGCCCCCACCGCCTTCCATCAAGGGGTTCCGGTGACGCTGCCAGCTGAGGCTTGGAACCCGTTGGTCCGCACCAACAATCTCCAGACCTATTGGCTCTCGATGAGCGTGGGTCAGCAAGAGGTGTCATGGTCGGTTCAAAATTGCGGTCTAGAGATTGCCAACGGACGGTTCCCCCGGGACCACGATCCCTGCTACTTGGGAATCTATGTGTACGACAATACCACCTGCTTTTTGCGTTGGCTGAAGGTTGAACTCGATCGTTCCAGCGGCTTGTCATCCGATTGAGCAGGAGACCGCAAGGGGTCGGTGAGAGAACTGCGAAGCCTCCCCGAGGTTGCGCCCCGGCCAATTTCGGTTTTCTATAGGACTCAAGGAATGAGCGACCAACTCGATACCCACCAGAAAGCCCTTCAAATCAACCTCGACCCGACCAAGTACGGCGTTTTTGCCGAGATTGGCGCCGGTCAGGAGGTTGCGCGGTGGTTTTTCCGGGTCGGCGGAGCCAGCGGCACCATCGCCAAGACCATCTCTGCGTATGACATGACCGTCAGTGACGCGATTTATGGCCAGAGCGATCGGTATGTGAGCCGCAAGCGTTTGATCTCGATGCTTGATCACGAGTACCCGCTCTTGGTCGAACGCCTCAAAGGCCAGCGCGGCGCGACCACCAAGTTCTTCGCCTTCGCCACCACCGTGGCGGCCAAGAGTTTCCAACGGAAGGACGAGACCCATGGTTGGATGGGCATCCGGTTTCAGAGCGAGCCCGGTTCCGAACCGAGCGATATCCTCCTGCACGTCGCGATGTGGGACCGCGACAGCCTCCAGCAGGCCGAGGCCATTGGCATCCTGGGCGTGAACCTCATCCACGCGGCGATGTACTTGAACTGGCACCCCGAGGCGATCGTCAACGCCCTGCTCGACAGCCTTTCCATCGAGCGCATAG
>CANHYD010000060.1 GCA_947464705.1 Verrucomicrobiota bacterium
GGAACGACCCGAACAACCCGTCTTCGCCTCGGTCCGGGGTTCGGAACCCATCTACCCAGCCAGCGTCATCAAGCTCTTCTACCAGGCGGCCGTCCATCGCTGGATGGAGGACGGGAAGATTGCCGACACGCCCGAGGTCCGCCGCGCCCTGCGCGACATGATCGTGGAGTCGTACAACGAGCCGACCCACTACCTCATCGACTTGCTCACCGGCACCACCAGCGGCCCGGAACTGCCCGAGGCGGAACTGAAGACGTGGGTGGACCGGCGAGCCGCGGTCACCCGGTGGTTTCACACCCAGGGCTACCCCACCATGGTCAACGCCAGCAAGAAGCCCTGGTGCGAGGGGCCCTACGGACGCGAGAGCCAGGCCATCGCCGCCTTCGAACCCCGGCGCAACTTCCTGACCACCGAGGCCACCGCGCGCCTGATGCTCGAGATGGCGTTGGGACAGTGCGTCAACCCCGACCGATCGCGCCAGATGCTGGACCTCATGGCTCGGGATTTTACCTCACCGGCGACCGATCCAGAAGACCAAGCCCACGGGTACACGGGCCTCGCACTGAAACCCGGCATGAAGCTCTGGTCGAAATGCGGCTTCACCAGCCAGACCCGGCACGATGCCGCGCTGATCGAACTCCCCTCGGGCCGCCGCCTGATCCTGGTGGTCTTCACCACCGACCACGCCACCGAACGCGAGATCATTCCCGCCGTCGCCCGCGAACTCCTCTCGGCCCTGCCCCCGCGCTAATTCCCGATACCCCCGAAGCCCCCGAGGCCAACCCCGCGGTGCCCTACACCGCCAGCCACCTCCGCCGGAGTTCCCAAGAATTCGCCTACACTCCCCCAGGGGATGTCCCAGGAAGTCCCGAATTCTCCACTCATGACCGCATGGATCCGGTGGCCTAAATCCCGCCGGCCAACGCGCCCTAGGGCCCTGCGGGTGGGGATTGATTGCCGAGCGGTGCGCCTCACTACCGAAGGGTTTCTCCGAGACACCCCAACAACCGGCCCAAGCCGGCAGGCCTCGCTTTACTGACTCCCGAGCAACCGTGCGGTGACTCTTATTGTGAAAACTACACTGATTCTTCCGGACGACCTTTTGATGGAGGCCAAGACCCTCACCGTCTGTCGGGAAACGACGCTCAAAGTCCAGCAGTTCTTCCACCACGGTGGCTCAGGTTCGCGCAGTCCAAAAGGCTTTGGAAAACGAGGGACTCTAGAGGATGCCCCATCCCCAACGACCATGACCCAGCATTCATGGACCCCAGAATCCTCATCGCCTTGGGCGACGCTGGACACGCGGATGAAGGCGCTGCAATGGGCTTCATTGAACGTGAGGCTGTTACCGGTTCCCGTCAGGCAATTGGTGCTTCACGTCATACTAACGTCCCGATCGACACCCCGCCTCGGCAACCTCCTGCCAAAAAACATTCTCAGGGATGCATAAACCACGTCTCAGGCCCGCCGGGCTTCGATGATCCCAAGATCCAGACGACGGTTCTGGGCAGGCTCACGCTGTCGACAAATCGCTTCGGGCAGAGAAGCGGTCGGGCGAGGCGGGACCTATCGGCTCGGAGATCCGGCCCTACCGCAGGATGCCGATGAGCAGATCCAGTGAATGGGCCGGAGCCACGGGAACGGCCGCTTCTCAGAACTCCTCGAGGCGGGGAATCACGGCCGCTCGGCGGTGCATTTCCTTGAGCTGCGCCTCGTCGTGAATGGCTCGAACACGATCGCGGATGGCAATAGGCACTTCGCCGAAGCGGGTTTCGAGCAAATCCAAGATGGAGCCTTGGCGGCCTTCCTGGCGGCCTTCCTGGCGGCCTTCTTCACGGCTGAGTTCTTCGAACAGGGTGACGTGGGGCATAGGGTTCTCCTTCTGAAGTTGTTGAAGCCTCTTTCTGAACTGCACTTTATGCTCTGCCGGCAGCGGCATCAACCAGTCGATGACGAAGAGCAAAGATCGGAGATCTTCCTGGGTGTAGCCCCGGGCGTAGAGCTTCTGGGTGAGTTCCAAGCGGCATTCCGACAGGTTCGCGGGATCCTTGCGGTGCTTCTGGGTGCCGAGGTAGGCGGCGATGATGAAGATCGTCAGGTTGTCGCGGTGGCAGGGGGCTTCGAGACGGTTCTTGAAGTCGTCGACTTTGCAGATGGCGAAGCGAATGCGCAGGCCGAGGTTGGCAAAGCCACCCGAGTAGGTGGTCGGCCGCCAGTTGCGACGGGTATCGCCGAGGATGACCAAGGGTACGACAGACATCTTGTACCGGCTATGGATGCGGCAGCAGTAGTCGAAGACCCGTCGGGGCAATTTGGGGTCATACTGCATCTGCACCTCGATATGGATGAGCAACCACTCGTCGGTGCCGTTGAGCAGCCGAACCTTGATCAGCTTGTCGGCTCGCAGGGGTCCCAACTCGGCGTCGGGCGCGATCTCCCGGAATTCCTGTTCCAGCGAGATGGGTGTGACCGACCAATCGATGTGCCGGGTGATCGACGGGAAGGTGAGCTCCAGGAAGGGTCGAAGGAACCGGTCGAGGGTCTCTTTCCAGGGGCTGTCGTGATTGATCGGTTCGGCCATCTCCCCAGCTTTCGCTCGGCCGCGACCGGACCTTTCAAGGATTCGACGATTTCCCCAGAAACGAGACGATCGCAGAGAAAGCGGCGACCGTGGACCAACCCGTGATCCGAGCCACGGTCTTCAGCTCCACCGCGAGCGAAGGACAAGCCTCGGTAGGGGACGCCCCTCCGCCGTCGATGCGCCAGGACCGCCGCATTCGGCCGATCCCGTCCGAGAAACCGGACCTGATGACCGGGATTCAGGGGACAAGGGATATACCTCGGAGGGTATGGGCTCTGAGATTCAGCTCAACTGATCCAATCGTCCCGTGCTGTCGCCGAAGCGCTCCGCCGGTGCGCCCATACGGTCGAGCATCGACAAGAACAGATTGCCCATCGGGGTGTTCTTGGCGTAGCGGATATGCCGTCCGGGCTTGATGGTGCCGCCACCCCGCCCTGCGAGCAGGACCGGCAAATCATGGTGCGCGTGCGACATGCCATCCTCGATGGCACTGCCGTACACGATCATCGAATTGTCCAGCAAGCTGCTACCATCGGATTCACGGGTGTCCTGGAGTTGCTTGAGCCACGCGGCGAAGAGTTGCATGTGGAAGACGTTGATCTTGGCGATCTTCTCCTTCTTGTCTTCTTTGCTCTCGTGATGGGACAGGTCGTGATGCCCTTCCTTCACTCCGATGAGCGGATACGGCCGGTTGCTGCCGTCATGCGCCATGATGAACGTACCGATGCGCGTGCTGTCGGTGCGGAAGGCCAGCGTCATGATGTCGAACATCAACTTCACATGATCTTCGAACTGGGCCGGAACCCCTTGCGGGCGGGTGTGATCGGGCAACTCGACCCCCACCTTGTCGGCCATGGCGATGCGTCGTTCCACATCGCGCACCGCGCTCATGTACTCGTCGAGTTTGTGCTGATCGTTGCGCCCCAGTTGGCCGTGCAGACGCTTGGCGTCCTCCAACACAAAGTCCAACACGCTGGCGCGACGCGCCAACCGACGGGCGCGGACCGCCGCCGGTTCGTCCGAGTCTCCCTGTGTGAACAACCGATCGAAGGCCAACTTGGGATCTACCTCCGGGGGCATGGGAGTCGAAGCCGAACGCCACGACACGTTGAACGAGTAGGCGCAGCTGTATCCGGAGTCGCACTGGCCCGAGAGCTGGCCACGATCGGTCCCCAACTCGAGACTCGGAAAGCGCGTGTGATTCCCCACCTTTTGGGCCGCCCATTGATCCACCGAAACACCCACCCGGATATCGGCTCCCTGAGTCTTGCGGGCCTGACACGCGGTCAAAAACGTCGCCGAAGCCCGGGCATGATCACCGGCTCCATCGCCATTGGGGCGAGCCTTGTCGTGAGCCAAACCGCTGAGCACCGATATCTGGTCGCGAACCGGAGCCAGAGGCTGGAGAATCCGGGGCAACTCGAACGCCGAACCGGTTTCTTCGGGGGTCCAGTGCTTCATGAGGGCCCCGTTCGGAATGTATACGAAGGCCATTCTCAAGGGGGGCTTGCCCGCCGCCGCCGTAACCGCTGATGCACCCAAGGCCCGGACAGCGGGAGCCGACGCCAAAAACGGGAGGGCTACGGCAGTTCCCAAACCCCGAAGGAAGGTTCTACGCGGCTGATTTTGAAAAAGGCTCATGGCAGTTGGATTCTGGACGGCTGGACTCCGGAAAAATTTAACCCTCTTTGAATCGAACTCAAGGTTTCCAAGCCATTCAATTTGGCGCCCGGCTCGAATTCCCACCGTGCGAACTTTGGCGTCTGGGTTGGGATCGATTAGACTGACGTCTATGTGGAGTCGCCTATTGCGTCGGACCTTCCTGCTGATGGGCTCAGCGTGGATAAGCCAGGCGGAAATCATTAGCCCCTTGGCCGGCCACCAACCCGCGCTGGTCGTCTCGAACCGTCCTGTGGCCCCCTCGGCTCCGGCGCTGCGCAAAGGACTCCAGTGGAACGCTCGCACCGATCGCTATGAGGCATCCATCCCAGGATGGCCCATCCAACGTGTCTTGGCACGCTTGGGCGGCCAAACTGGCTGGAGGATTTGGATCGAGGACGGAATCGACACCCAAGTTCGGGCTCAATTCCGCAATTTGCCGGCCCGTGAGGCCCTGCCCCGGATCTTGGGTGGATTGAATTATTCACTGACCACTTCCAGCACTGGACGCAGGGAACTCAAGGTCTTCGCCACCCAAGCCCGTTCCAGCACCCGCGAAATTATGGCCGATGAGGGCGAAGGGGTGATCGGCAACGAGCTGATCGTTCGTTCCAAATCGGGTTCCAAGCTGGATGCCCAACGATTGGCCGATCTGAAGGGTGCAACTCTCGTGGGCACCAACGGGGTGTCGGGGGCCTATCGGGTGCGTTTCGATTCGGACCGCCAGGCGGAGGAGGCCAAGCGGACGCTGAGCGCAGAGTCTGAGGATCTGGCAGTCGAGAACAACCAACGGCTGGAGGCTCCGGATGCCCCAGTCGCGGTGGCCGGGCTCACTGCCCCACCCCTGCGATTAACGGCCACCGTCCGGCCGGATGGAACCCGACGGGTCATCGCACTCATCGACTCAGCACCGCAACCCTTGGCTCCGGCCTTTCAGTCGTTTCTCTTACCCACCGTCGATGTGGTCCCCGGAACCTCCGCCTCGGGCAACCCGTCTCACGGAACCTCCATGGCCGAAGCGATGGTCCGCGGGCTCAGTGCGGGAACCGCCGAGACCAGCACCCGTATTCAACCTTACAATGTCTACGGGGCCCAGGAGGCCGCCTCGACCTGGGATGTCGCTCGTGGCATCACGCAGGCGGCTCAAGACGGTTCCACCATCATCAACCTGTCGCTGGGGAGCGCTCAAGACAGCCCCTACCTGCGCGATGTCATCCAGCAGGTCAGCGATCAGGGGGCTTTGGTCATCGCTGCAGCAGGCAACAACGGAAGTGCCGACCCGTTCTACCCGGCAGCCTATGACGCCGCCCTCGCAGTGACCGCCACCGGACGCTCCGGACAACTAACGCCCTATGCCAACCGAGGTCAGTTCGTAGATCTTGCGGTGCCGGGTTCCACCGTGGTGCAACTGGAGGGTCGATCTTGGATCATCCAAGGCACCTCCGTGTCGGCCGCCTATGCCTCCGGCATGGCCGGTGCCTGGGCTCAAAACCCGCAGGCTCCGCTCACGCCGGTCCGCTCTCAGTTGATGGAAACCTTCCCAGTCCAACCCACCCCGAAGCCGTAGATCGGTGGGTCGGTGTGGACTTGCTCATGGAGCTTTGAGGCAAGCGGGGCCGCTCCGCCGATCCCACCGCTCAAGGCAGCGGGCGTGCCCGGTACCACCGGTTCGTGCTGGTGATCGGATCGAACAGCACGGTCCCCCCGGCCTGCCCCATCATCTCCGCCAGCGGCGTGAACGGACCTGAGAGGCCCACTGCCGATTCGACGGCATAGCGACGCCCCTCAAGCCCATTGAAGGTCAGCCTGAGGGAGTCTGAAACCTGGGTCGGCGGATCCCACAAGACGGGCCCCACAACACCCACGCTCGCCGCGTCACTGTCCACAGAGCCTCCCGGATTGGTGACTCGGACTCGATACACCCCAGCCAGAGAAACCGTGGCGTTGTTCAGGCTCAGAGTGGAGCCCGAGTCGCCCACAGCAACGCCGTCCCGGGTCCAGGCGTAGGCCAGGTTGGTACCGCTGGCCAAGACTTGGAGCGCGAAGGCCTCTCCCACGTGCAGTCGCCGACCCACCGGTTGAACCGAAATCACGGGCTTGGCCACCGTCGCCTGCACAGTGAGGGTCGCCCAATCGCTGAAAACGGTCGCCAAATCATTGATCAACCTGAGGCGATACCGGCCGGAATCCGCCGCTTGGGCGCTGGGAAAGGTCAGGGTCGCGTTGGTGGCATTCTTGACTTCCAGATCCTCCTTGAACCAACGCAGCGCCACGGGCTGATCCCCTGAATAGGCAACCGTCAGACTCGCCGATTGGCCCGGGGCCACGGTGAGGCTGGCTGGCTGGGATGTGACAGCGGGCGGATTGGCACCGACCACTGTGAGCGCCACGTTGAGATCAGCCCAATTGCCCCCCAAGCTGGTGGTCTCCCAACCGCGGATCCTCAGGGTAAACGGCCCACTGGCGGTGGGGGTTCCCGTGAGCGTTCCACGTGTGGAGAGGGTTGTGCCCGGCGGCAATCCAGAGACGGCGGAATAGGATCTGGCCGTTCCGTGGGAAGAACTGGTGATCGAAAACGTCACCGACGTGCGCACGCCATTGGTGGCCCGAACGGCAGCAGGCACCACGCCAGTGGCTCCCGACAGCCCATGCATGCTGCCCGCAACGGCCGCAGTACCGAAGACCCATCGAAGGATGAAGAGCGTGGGAGTGGCGACCATCCCGGGGGCTGACTGGGCCACCCGCAACAGCGGTGCCAATTGGAGGAAAGCCGCCAGGATATGGGAATGTATCAGAAAGCGTTTCATGGAGAGTAATCGAAGTGTCGAAGCCTTATTTGCCGGGTAGTCGTGATAGCGTCTTCAGTTGCAACCGCAGCCTCCGCCTCCCACCCCGCGCCCGCCGGCGGCTGCCTCGCGGCTGAACCACATGTGCTCAGCCAACAACAGCCCCGCCGGATCCCGGTCGCCGCGCATGGACGCATCGGACAGCGTCCGACGCTGCCAAGGCTCCACGGTGGTGCAACCCGTGCCCAGACCCATGATCACCAAGAAAGCAGTCAATGCCATCCCGCCTCGAAGGGAGAAACCGGCCGGTGGATGGGGGGGGAGATGTTTCGAATTCATGTCGTTGGAGGTCAGGCTTGGACCGATTTCAGGAGGCGCTCGATGATTTCGACGTACTTCTTACGGGTGGTTTCACCCTCGTATTTCGGATGCACCGAATCGAGGCGGCCATCGGCACCGAAAAAATAGGAAGTCGGCATTCCCGGCGGACGCACCTTGGATGCCAGTTTTTCTTGGGCGTCACGGACGGTGGCGAAGCTCACGGGGTTCTTCTTGAGGAAGCGGTCCATGTCCGGTCGCCGCTCATCCATGGAGACGCCAATGAGCACGTATCCCTTGGATCCGTAGGACTTGTGCAGCGCCTCCAACACGGGGAACGACTGACGGCAAGGCACACACCAGGAGGCCCAAAAATCCAGATGGACCACCTTGCCCGACAAGTCCGGCAGGGTGCCTTCGAGTTGCAGGCTCTTGAGGTCCGGAAGGCCATCACCGAGCTGGAGTCCTGCAGACCAGGTCCAGGGTGTCGCCGCCGACAGCGCCAGCCATGTGGCCGAGGTCCGCAGGAATCGGCGGCGCGGCAGGGAGAGTTCAAGAGGCGACATGTTCATAGAATCGGCGACTACACAGTTTGGATTGAGGCCCGTGAAGGAGACCTTCGGCCCCGGGTTGAGATTCGATCAGGCGGAGTCCTTCATCAGGCCCGAGCACGAGGGCTGCGGTGCTCAGCATGCCCGCCAAGGTGCAACTCGGAGCCAAGACATGCACAGCCCGGCACCCGTTTTGCACCGGCCGCCCGGTGCGCGGGTCCAAGATGTGCCCCCAACGCCGCCCCCCGGCGGTGAAGCCCCGATGGTAATCCCCCGAGGTCGCCACGGCCGCATCCCGCACAGCCAGACCACACCACGCCTTTCCCGGTTGGTCGGGATCTTCGAGCCCGAGGTGCCAACCCGGGCGACCATCGGCTGGCAATCCCATCACCCGGATGTCGGCCCCGAAATCCACCAGAACCCCGGTCAAACCGCACTGACGGGCCAAGAGGGTCACTTGATCGACCGCGTACTCCTTGCCCATGCCGCCCAGATCCAGACACATCCCGGGCTCACTCAGGCGAACCGAACCCGGTCGGCGCTGCACCTTGCGCCAGCCGACACACTGGCGGGCTGCTTCAATCTCCGCGTCGGTGGGCATCTGCGCCTTGCGCCAGTCCCACAATCGAATGAGCGGCAAGGCCGTGGGATCGAAAACACCCCGGGTGAGGAAATGCATTTCGTGGCACAGGGCCAAAATGCGATCAATCTCAGGATCGGACGCCACGGCCGCGCCACCGGCCGACTCGTTGAGACACGAGATCCAACTATCGGGCAGGAATCGCGAATACTTAGCCTCGAAGGCAGCGAGCCATCCCAAGGCCTCGGTATCGAACCGTTGCTGGGCCACTGACGAACCCACCGTCACCCAACGACAGGTCGTACCCAGCGCTACAAATCGCAGTTCACGTCCTCCGTCGGTCCGGCACTCCTGACAGGATTCCTGAATCCGACGCAGCACCCCCCCGGCGTCGCCTCGGTTGACAACGATCGAAGACGACGGTGCGTTCGATTGGACCGGAGCATTCACCATTGAAAACCGATGCCCATGGTGAAGACATTCGCCTGCGGATAGGCCGCCGACAAGGTCACATCGTCGAGGCCTTGCATCAGGTAGCGCTTGTAGGCCAAGTCGATGGAAACGTGCTCGTGCACCTGCCAGTGAATACCGACTCCGAACGTCCAGGTCTCGAGGTGGCTTAGGCGGTAATCTGCCGAATAGTACTGGGGCCACGCAGGCACCGAGAAGGCTCGGCCATCACCCGGAAAGCCCGCATCGCCCTCGAAGAGGAGACTCCCATCGGATTGAAGGGCTGCATTCACCCCACTGGGATCGACCAGTGTCCCATTGAAGACTGGCGCATAGAAGTCGGCTGCCGATTGCACATGGTAGCGCACCAACGGGGAGATCAGCAGCTTCTCGCCGACTTTCTGGTTCCACTGGACGGTAGCTGTGTTGGCCCAGATTCCCCAGTCATCGTGGTGAAGTCGGTAGTTGGCATCGACGCTCCCGTTCAAGGGACTCACAAAATGGGTAACCCCCAGATACCCAACCTGCTTGATGCGCTGGTTCGGGCGATTCTCGCCGACTGCGGCCGAGGGATCGGCGTTGTAGCCATCCACCGGAAAGTCGTAGCGAAAATGGACTCCCTTGTAGGGATCGGTGAGGTAGCCATCGGCCACCCCGACCGTGAAGTTGGCCGTCACGTAGGTGTTGGGCCCCAGCAGTTGGGTCACGCCGATGAGGCCATCCCAGGTGTCCTTGTCTTTCCAGAGGGTTTTATTGCGAAGCCAAAATCCGGTCACCTGATCGAAATTGCGCGACACTCCCAGGTTCAGGATCGTGTTCTTCTGGTTGAACTCAATGCTCTGATTCCAAGACAGCCCCACCGATCGGTAATCACTTTCTTCGCTGTATGAAATCTGGGGCCGCGAGATGAACCGGCCTGCGGTCCAATCGAGCTCCACCGATCCAGCCCGGCGGATATCCTGGAAGTTCTGGGTCGGCAACCGATCGCTGCCAGCGGGAGCGGCCGCACCGGTCGGAGTCGCACCGGAGATACCGTCATAAACGAAGTTCCCTTTCACCACCGCCTTGGCGTTCAAGGCCTGCTCGGCGTAGACGGCGTGGGTCCGGATGTGGATGCGATCGTTATCCTCGATATAATCCTCGTAGCGGTAATCCACCCGATTCTCCGCCCGCGACCGGACCGATGAAACGCATTGCAGCAACAGGGCAGTCAGGACGGGACTGATTCGGGCCATGAGGCACCGGGACCACAGAGGCATGGTGGGATCAGAAGGTTGAAACGGAGGACAATCAA
>CANHYD010000061.1 GCA_947464705.1 Verrucomicrobiota bacterium
GAATTCCTTCATGTCACCGACGCCCTTGTTGAGCAGGTTGTAGGTGAGAAATTCCACATCACCCTGGGCCGAGACGGCGTGCGGGCGACCCAGAGTCTTGACGACCTCGTCGCGAGACATTCCCAGGGAGAGATGGTTGAGCTTGGCCGAGGAAGAGGCGCAGCCAGCCATCCATGCGGCGGCGGCGCAGGCGGCGGCGAGTACGGTGATCCGGCGGATCGAAGCGTTCATGCGGTCGGATCTTTCCGCACGCAGATGGCGTTAGTTTGTCGTGTTTGTGACAAACGTGCGACGAACTGCGCTCGAATTCGTTACTCGATCGTCGTGGAACCGAAACTGGAATGCGGGGAGGCCTGTTGCCTGTGCCGCTGCTGTTGCCATTGAGTTGGCGCCATTCCGAACTGCCTCCGGAACCACGCCCGAAAGGCGTCCGCCCCGTCGTAGCCGCAGGCCTTGGCCACCGAGGTAATGTCCGAGTCGGGCTGGGCGAGCATCGAGCAAGCCTTCACCTTGAGCCATTCGCGCTGTTGTCCGGGCAGGCTGCCGCCGAAGCGCTCCCGGTAGATCAACAGCAGACGCCGGGTCTCGCAGTGGCAGCGTCGGGCCAACTCGTCGACGGGCATGGACATCAATTCAGCGTCGGTGAGCTGGTGGAGCAGTTCCTCCAATCGATCGCTGGCATCCCGCGGTGAACCCACGGGGATGGAAGATTTGTAGGCAGGCGGAGATAGAACTGCGGACACCAGCTCCAACAACCGTGCTCGCTGCTCCAGTGATCCGATGTCGCTGGAGAGCTGGGTGTTGGCGAAGCGTTCGGAGGACGGATCTTTCCGGTCGAGAATCCAGGGCAGGGCGGGGTCGATCTGGCCTGGGTGGTCGATCCGGCGACGCTCCAGCAGTGTGAAGACCCCGAAGAGCGTGGTTGGATCGAGCCGGAACCAACGAAACGTCAGGTTGCCCAGTTGGCTGGCGCGCAGCCTCAGCAAACAGGTTCCGCCGTGGACTGCCACCATCCCGCCGGACAGGGAGCGGCTGGGCGTCCCGCCCATCAGGTAGCCATCACCGGACACCAGCCACAGGAAGGTCCAGCCGGAGCCCGGGAATTCCCACTCCTCGCCCGGGTTAAGGCGCCCTTCGTGGAGCAATAGTGAAGAATCCAGACCCATCGGTTTGTTCCAACCGTTTGGCGGACGCGTCACGCAGGCATGTCGGGAAGGAAACAGAACGGTGACGTTTGGCGTGGGCGCTGGGTGGTGTCAGGCTTCGGGCATCCACCGAAAAACAAAAGCCCCTCGTCGCGGTGGCGACGAGGGGTGATCTAGAAAGGACTTTGCAAATCCGCGCAGGCCTCAGCGTTGGACCGAGGTGCGGCGCAGGAAGAGGAAGGTTCCGAATCCGGCCAATCCCACAAGGCTCAGAGCCACGGAACTGGGCTCAGGGATGGATGAATACTGGATGTTGTCGTAGAGGGCACCCGAAGGCAGCAGTACCATGTCGACGCCGCTGACCGGTGCCGCCAATGCGGCGGTGAAGCCCGGGCTTGTCTGATTGGCAGGGATGGAAGCGAGCAAGGTGTTGCCTGCGGAGCCGACGCGGTAGAATTCGATCGCCGCGCTGGGATCTCCATAGGTGTCCTTGTCCAGAGTCACCGAGAACCGTGCCAGCATTTGCGGTGAACTGAATCGAATGAGGGTCGGTTGGAATACCCCGTCGAGCGCCACCAGCCCGGATGGAGCGCTCCCGCGGTCGTAAAACGACGGGTTGCGCACCAGGATGGGGCTTGAGCCTTCGAAGAGGCGCCAGCGTTCGGTGCCCGCGATTACGTCGCCGTCGGCATCGAGGTCGGGAGACCAAGTGGCTTCGCCGAAGCTGACGCCGGCCGGCGCAGCCAGGTTGGCCGGTGTCCCCGAGCTCAGGGCATCGAAGGTGATCGAGATGGATTGCGCCTGGGACGCGGTGGCGAAGAGCAAGCCCGCCACCAGAGCGGCGAGGGATGAATGGTTGATCATGGCGATAGGTGGTTCGGGTGGAGCACCCGGTTCACTTGCTCACCGGCACGCCGCCTAAGACGGCCTGCATGACGTTAAAGAACACGTCGGTATTGTCGATCGATCCCCGGAACAGGCTCGCTCCGCGTCCTTCTGCATAGACCGGAATATCCGAGGCCGTGTGCACCGCCTGGCTGCCGGCGGAGGCGCTGGGCACCTGGCCGGTGACGAGGAAAGTACCGTTGGTGTCCCGATTCATGGGGCCCGCTGGGTAGGTGTTCAACGGGGCCACCTTTCCGAAGGGTTGCTGGCTGTCTTGGAGCGGCAGCGGATTGGTCAACCAGTCTTCGTAACGGTCGGCATTGCCGGCGTAGCCGATAAGCATCTTGTTGTCCGGGTCGGTGGTGACCGGGTAACCGTCGTCTGCGATGGTGTAAACGGGGAATCCGGCATTCTCATAGACTCCCACCACGGCCTCGCGAATCGCATTGTTGGTGTTGCCGATACCTTGGGACAGTTCGGTCAATTTGGTGTTCGTGACGCGGGAAGCGCCGATGATATTGACACCAGCACACTCGTGATCCGCGCACACGATTACCAAGGTGTCGGGATCGGTGGCTGCGAAGGCGCGGGCGGTCGCGACAGCGCGGTCGAACTCCAGGGTGTCCAGCAGCCAGCGTTCGGTGTCCATGGCATGGGCCTGCTTATCGATCGAGGCTGCCTCCACCATCAGGGTGAATCCGTTCTTGTTCTTCGAGAGCACTTGCAGTGCCTTGGAGGTCATTTCGTCGAGCATGGGCTGGTCGGGGAAACCAAAGTCATCAACGACGGTCGAGGCGCCGCGGCGCTTGTCGATCTTGTCCTTGGCCACGTTCATGTTGGAGAACGAGAACAGTCCCAGCAGGCGGGTGGTGTTCGATGGCAGGAGGTCGAGCGAGGTCTTGTCCGGTGCGTAGGTGAAACCGGCCTTGACGAAGTCACCGAGCAAGTCGCGGTTGGCGTCGACTGAACCGGCGGGAACTCCCCACCGGGAAGCGATGTCGGCGGGCAATGCATAATCACTAGAAGTGGCACGGACCGAACCATTGGTGCCGGCGCCCAGGAACCATTTGCGTCCGCCGCCCATCAGCACGCGGAGACCGCGGTTGGTCACGCCTTCATCGAGGTATTGGTCGCAGATGCCGGTGCCGGCTCCGCGGTTGGAGGTATGGATGGCGAAGGCAGCCGGAGTCGCGTCGAACACATCAGCCGTGGTGACGATACCCATGGTCTTGCCGGAGCTCCGCAGCAGGTAGGCGCCCATGTATTCGATTCGGGGGTTGTCGAAGAAGGCGGCCGTGTCGTCGGGGAAGACGCCTTCTTCGTTGTTGTTGGCCTTGTTGCCGGTGGAGTAGCAGTGGGCTCCCGGGGCGGAATCCGTCACGATCGAGTTCAGCGAGTGAGTCTGGGCGATCGCCGTGTAGGGCATCGAATCGATCGCCATCTTGGCGTTGGCCTTTCCGAGTTGCACACCCTGACTGATGATGCGGGCGGCCGTTCGGTGAGCGATGCCAAAGCCATCGCCAATCATGTAGATGACGTTCTTGGCGCGGCGCCCCTGCGGAACGGCGGCAATGACCTCGAAATTACCAAAAGCCTGCACGGTTTTCCCATCCGACTGGGTGGCGGATACACTGAAGGTGTGGACGCCGGGCTTGGCGTTGGAGTAGGCACGGAAGGCAACTTGGACGCTGTTGGTGACGGTGACCCTGTCTGCTCTGGTGAAGGTCAGCGCCTCGTTGGTCACGGGCGCGCCGTCCACTTGAAACACAGCGCTGGTGATGGTGGTTCCGGCATCCGGTCGAACGGTTGCCGCCAGGTCAAAACGTTGTCCGGCAAAGAACCGGGCGATGATCGGAGGGGTTGTGTCGCCGAAGCTGAACAGAGCGCTTGGCGGGGTCAGTCGGGACACCGTCGGGTCAGCGGAGGCGGTTCCGAGGGTGCCCAGGGTCGCTGCGCATAGGCCCAGCGAACCCATCAGTCGGGTCAGGGAGTGTTTCATGAGTTGGATTTGGTATGGATTCGAATCCGGGCTCGCCCAGCGGCGGCCGCGGTTTCAGCGTCGGAGGCTCTCCGAAGCGGAAAGGGAGTTGGTGGGTGTGGCATCGGCCCGGATGTCTGGGGTCGCAACCACTGTTGTGAGGTTTTCGCGGTCCAGTTGAAGGCGTACCAAGGAGTGCCGACCATCTGGTTCCTCGCGGCTGCCCACCTCGAGCTTGCCGGTCAGCAGGAGCAAACCCCTCGAATGTGGAGTCAGAGGCTGGTGGCCGCGGGGCAGGATCACCCGGACCACCGAGGGCGGCAGGTCCTCCGCCAAGCCGAATTCCACTTCGTTGCTGACCAGAGGCATCGGAGCCAGCATCAAGGTCCAAGGAGTGGGACGGCTCTGTTTGACTTGGTATCCGAGGATTCGAACCCGCTGGCCCGAGAGTTCCAGCAGGCGCGGTGAGAACTCCAAGCCCTTCGGTCCGACCGGGCTTCGGAAAAACTCATCAAAACGCAGGTCGGAGACACCCTTCGGTGCGGCTGGCAGCTGATCTACCCACGATTTCAGCGCCTCGGTGGGATGGCTTCGGGCAAGAACCTTGGCGGAAACCGGGCCATTGGTGCCGACTGCAACCTTCGGACGCCGGACGGGGGTAGAGGATTCGGCCACAGCTGCGGCGCCGTAACTCATCAAGACGGTCAGGAGGGTCCAATAGGTTATTGCTTGCCGCCCGAAACGCGACCGTTGTTGATCCATCGACTCACCTTGCCGCTGCCCTGTTACCGAGAAGCGTCCATCTGGACAACGGTGGGTGAACTCCCGGTGACCGTGCGGTGAAGTTGTCTCCGGAATGACATCCGGGGGATCTCGACCAGCGCCTACAGGCCGTTTGCCTCAAGCCAGGGGCGCGCCAGGCGATTCAAGAGCACGGCGGCGATGCGGAAAGCCATGCGCCGGCGTTCGGGTAGGTGTCGATCGAAGACCGCGTTGAATTCCACCACGGGCACGGCGCCGCGGCGGCGTTTGAAATCGCCCGCCCCAGAGCTGTAGTTGAGGAGCTGCTTTCGATCATTGACCTCGCGGTGGATACCAAGAAAGAGCTGCCGATAAAGGCCTGATTCCGGGGGTAATGTGGTGTCGTAGCCGATGAATGGAACCGTCGTGAGGGTGTGGTCGAGGGTGAAGTACCCCCAAATGCCCACCAGTCGACCTGAGCCATCACGAAGTCCGTGAAACTCCAGCCAGTGGTCCCGGATGGCGGCGCGGACAAAGGCTTCGTCATACTGCGGATTCAGCCGGGAATGCTTGTCCAAGTAGAGCATTCGGTAGAGCTCGGCAATACGCCCGGCATCGGAGCTCTGGATTTCCCAAGGACTCACCCATCGGTAGCGCGGGTCACTGGCGAATTCCTTCCCATCTCGGCGCAGGGTCGAGGTGTTTCTCAACGGCTTTTGACGGGCGTCAAAGCAATAGACGATCCGACTGGTCATCAGGCGGTAACCCTGGCGGATCAGCTGATCGGCCAGTCCCGGGGCGCCGACCTCGTCGATGTTCCTCAGGACGACCGCGTGCCCCGGGAACTCTTGCGCCAACAAGCCAGTGATCGCACCTGCCGATCCCGAAAGCCCTTCGGGAACCGGGTTGGTCGAGAACATCCAACTGTTCCATTGCACCGTGCGATCGGCCATGGCGCCTCGCAAGATCGCCTCGAAAGCCACCAGGCCGAATCGCGCTGCCAGTCGAGAGGTTGCGCTGGAAACGAGGTCCAATTCAGCCCGCGGATAGTCGAGATATTGGGTCATCAGCGACACCGGATAGGAGTCGGTGCGCCGGCGATCATGCACCGTGATGGGGGATCCGAATGCACCGTGGGTCACCCATCCCGCACGCCCATTCAGGTTCACCGCAGGCTGGAATGCGTCCCCCACAACCCGTCGCCAATAGGCCGGAGCCCCGCAGTCGCTGCCCCCGATCGCTTGGGCTGCTTCGGTGGCCCAGAGAATTTGCGCCGGGGACTCAGGCGGCGAGGTGCGCGATGTGGAAGCTGCCATAGGTGTGAACGCGATCTCGTCGGTGGCAATCGGTGGCCAGAGCTCGATCGTAGCGGATCAACTCACCGACGCGTGTTTGGCTTCCTTGATGGCGAACAGACACCGGGTCTACGAAATCTGCGGAGAGGCCGCCGGATCGCCATAATATCCGCGCACCGGCGCTGGCTCGATCCACAATGGCCTGCCACTCCTCCGCGAGCGCTTCCGGATGCCGGTGGCTCAGCCAGTCCATGTGATCGAGCAGCACGAATCGGGACAGGGGGCGGGTGTGCGTCTGGAGGAAGCCGGTCAGGCTGTCGGTGTGCGTCTCGATCCGGTCTGCCAGACCCGCCTTCAGGCGTCGGAAGTTTGGTTCGCGCAGGTATTCCGGGCAGCAATCCCGGGTGTAGCGACCAAACAGGTAGAGGCGCCAGAAGTAGTTGTCGGTTGCCGGCAGTCGTGTGCAGACCGTCTCCACGCAGTCCTCCATGAAGGCCGCGATGTCCTGGCCACAGGTTCGCTCCAGATGATCTTTCTGAGCCGCAGGAACCCCCAACAGGCTGAGTGCGAAGTCCGAACGCAGCGCGCGCCGGATGGAGGGGCGCCAAAACTTCTGACGGACCTTCTCGAAATAGATCGTGCGTTGCTCCTCCAGTGATCCGGCCGAGAAAAGACTTTGGAGGTCCTCCAAGACTCCGGCCAATCGGAAGTAGCGCATCATGAACTGGGCAAAAAACCCGGTGGTGCCCCGGTGATAGAACGAGTCCGAAGGTTTGTGCCGAGCGAAGAAGTGGGTGCGATCATCCCAGTACTGACGGGCGGAAAGTGGAAGGTCTCGCCGCAGACGTTGTTGGTACCAGGCTCGAAAGGCGGGGGTTCCGCCATCACCGAAGACCGCGAAGAACTCGTCATGTTCCAGATTACGGATGCCGGCCAGCTTGAGTTCCAGCAACGCATTCTGCCGGAAGTTCATATCCACGGCATGGATCCGCCGGGGTCCGTCGAGCGCGTAATCCAAAGCATTGCAGCCCGCCGAAGTGATGAGGACCAATTCATCTTCGGCACTCAGGTCGAGGACTTCCCGGTCGAGCCGCGGATCCTCCCAGCAGGTGTTGTAAACCAGATAGTTTCCGTGGACATAGTTGAAGAGGGTTTCCGTCGTCCAATTGGCCAGCGTTCTCATGCGATCGATCCGTGGGGAGCCTATCCGATCGGCGACTGCAACGGCAACGCCTCCCAGTCAATGACTCGGAAATGTCACCCTCCTGAAGCTTCTTGGTCGCATGGCGAGATCAGGATGACAAATATGGCGATTGTTTCCTCCAAAGGTCATCTCTGGGTGATTGGAAAATACGCTGCGCTCGCCAGTTCTGCCGTGCGGCGACAGGGTGTTCTGAAAGGGGTCGGCCAATTAGCCTCCCAATGGTCTTTCGATCGACGCCATGGCCTGTCGGCATTCCTTCCGCGGGAAATTCGGCATGAGGAGGGCGAGCCTGGGTTTCGATTAGCCGATGCGGTTCAGTATCAGGGGGTTGACCCGAGACTGGCACTGGATGTCTTGAAACGCCTGCCGATGGGGTTGCATTCCGACGCAACCTTCGTGGATTACGGTTGCGGGAAAGGCCGAGGACTGGCCGTGGGTATCCTTGCCGGATTTCGCCACTTGATCGGAGTCGAAGTGTCCCGCGATCTGGCGACGCTGGCTGGGCGAAATCTCCAAGCGCTTCGAGCGAGGCATCCGGGAGTTCGCATCGAGATCCAGACCCTGGATGCGACCCGGTTTCAGCCTCCGGAAGGTCCATTGGTGGTGTTTCTCTACAACCCTTTTGTCGGGTTGACCTTGGAGCGTGTGGTCCAACGCCTCGCACACCATGCAACCCGCAGCCCGGTCCATGTGGTCTACATCAATCCCCGGGGACGTTCCGCCTTCCTGGATCACGGGTTCCGGCAGCGCGTCACTTGGCCAGACTCCCAGGCGCTGATCCTCGAGTCAGGTGTGGTGTCGGAGACTTCCCAGTTCCGCTGCCTCGGTCACCGGTTGATGAATCTCAGTTCCAGTATCCTCGAACCCGGTCAGATCCTCCGACAAGGAGCCGGTCTCTCGAGCCCGGTCCACGGGAACCGTTCGGCTGGCTGAGCGTTCGGAGCTCCGCATCCGAGCGCGGCCGGCGGAAGTGTCGCCATTCACCGCTGGGTTGCTCAAAGCAGTTTTCTTGGTTTCGTCGAGTCTCAGCAGGTGGATGTTGCCCTCAAAATCCTCGGCCAGAGCGGTGCAACTCTCCACCCAGTCGCCGCAATTGAGGTATTCGAAGCCCTGTACTGTTCGAATCTCGGCGCGGTGGATGTGACCGCAAATGACCCCCTCGACACCCGCCTGTCGCGCCAATCGCACCATGGCCTCCTCATATTGGGTGACGTAGCGGACCGCACCCTTGGCTTGAAATTTCAAGTAGGCGGCCACCGACCAGTATCCGAAGCCCATCCGACGTCGGAGTCGGTTGAAGAGTAGGTTGAATTCGAGGATCCAGTCGTAAAGTCGAGCCCCCACGCGTTCGAGCAGTCGGTTGAAGAGGACCAGTCCATCGAGTTGGTGGCCGTGGAGCACCAGATAACGCCGTCCGTCCAAACCCTCGTGGATAGCCCGTTCCACCAGGCGTACGCCACCCAGATTCAGACCCAGGAATTGCTGCATGAATTCGTCGTGGTTCCCGAAGACATAGGTGACCTGCGTCTGTTTGCGGTTCATCCGTAGGATTTTCTGGATGACCGTATTGGCCTCGGTGCTCCAAAGCCATCGCCGACGCAGTTCCCAGCCGTCGATGATGTCCCCTACGAGGTAGAGGTGCCGGCACTCGTGATTGTGCAGGAACGACAGCAGGAGTTCCGCCTGGCTATGCCTGCTCCCGAGGTGAAGGTCTGAAATCCAGATGGCGTTGTACTTCATGGCGTCGATCGACTTCGTCCAGACGAAGGCATGTCCCTCATCTTGCTAGAGCCGAGGTCTGCCCAGTCCAAGTCGGAAACGAGGCGTCACCTGAAATTCTCAATTGTGAATCCGGATCGATGCCAACGGCCGACGGTGTGACAGGAATGCCTTGTTGTGGGTCGCCTCCCAGAGAATCGGCCTGCGGCCGTCTTAACGGGAAAAACATCCAAGCGTCATACGGTTGTCACATGGGCTCCGAAAGATGAGGGGACCTGTAGATCTCAAAACCGGACAAATCCGAGCCCTGCAGGCCATAAACCATGAAAACTCGTCGGCTACCAGCATGGCTGATCCTCTGGGTCACCCTGACATCCGCGCTGATCGGCACTCAGGTCCGAGGCGAAACCAACCGCATCACTGGCTACTTGTATGGCACGCACAACTGGGTGGCGACCAACACGTACATCCTGACGGGTTTCACCTACGTGATGAGCAATGCCGTCTTGAACATCGAGGCGGGCACGGTGGTCCAGGGGGCCTCTGGCACCGGGACGGCGAGCAGTGCCGCCAATGACTTCGGCTGTCTCTTTGTTTGTGCCGGCGGCAAGCTCAACGCCAACGGTACGCCGAATCGGCCCATCATTTTCACTGGGGTCTCGGACGACGTGACCGACTCGGGCGACCTGCCCTTCCCGACGCGGGGTCTTTGGGGTGGCATCGTTCTCTTCGGCAACGCCCGATTGAACAACCCGGGATGGACGACCAACAACGTGCCCTACGACATCTACGAAGGCTTGCCGGATTTGGCCGTGACCAATGCGGTGAATGGTCAGGTCGATTATTTGCACCGGTACGGTGGCAGCAACGATGACGACAGCTCTGGCTCGATGCGCTACGTGTCGGTGCGGCACGGCGGCAAGAAGTTGACGACCGACAAGGAGATCAACGGTTGGTCATTTTGCGGCGTGGGCCGAGGCACGGTGGCTGACTATTTGGAGGCCTACTGCGTCGCCGACGACGGCTTCGAGTTCTTCGGTGGTTCGGTGAACACCAAGCACTTGGTGGCGGCCTTCAATGACGATGACGGGTTCGATACAGACATGGGCTACAACGGGCAGAACCAGTTTTGGTTCGGGATCCAGGAGGCCTCGGCCAAGGACAGTGGATCGGAGCAGAATGGTCAGCCGCAGGCCCCGGACGTGCGGGTGGCTGGAGCGCTGCCGATTGCGAACTACA
>CANHYD010000062.1 GCA_947464705.1 Verrucomicrobiota bacterium
CGGCCCTGGCCAGAGAAGGCAAGAGGGCTTGTTTGCCGTAGAAGGTTTCGGCTCGTTGGAGGAGGAGAGAATCGGAGAGAGGGGTTTGGGAAGGAACGCGGATGAGCAAGTGGAAGTGGTTGGACATCATGCAATAGGTGATGATTTCCACGCCACAGAACTGAGCCAGAGGGAAGAGCAGATCGACCAAGCGTTGTTTGGCGAGGTCATCTAGCAAGAACTGCCCCCCGACGGTGCGAGAAACGCAGTGGTAGACCGCCCCCACCTCCTTGATTCGAGCCCTTCGCATGGAAAGAACGTAGTGCCCCTCACCGTTTCCAGTCAACTACATTGAACCTGTCACCAGGTATGATTTGGTTTGGAGGTGTGGTGCGGTATCGTTGGTTTATGGCAGATCAATGGGGGAGGCAGGTGGGGTTGGATAAGGCGGTGGGGGGACACAAGTACTGCTATGGGCATGCTCTGGTTTTGTCAGGTGGGCCGGGGCGGGGTGGGGCGGGGCGGTTGGCGGCTCGGGGGGCTCTCCGGGTGGGCGCTGGGTTGGTGACGGTGGGTTGTCCGGTTTCTGCGTTGGCCGAAAATGCGGCCCGGTTGGATGCGGTGATGCTGACTTGCGTGGATTCAGAGGGGGATATGAGGGCGTTCCTCGCGGACCCTCGGGTGAATGCTCTGTGTATGGGGCCGGGATTGGGGCTGGATCGGGCTCGGCAGTTGGTGCCAGTTGCTCTGGAGGCCCGGATAGCCGCGGTCTTGGATGCGGATGCTCTGAGCGCGTTTTCCGGTGAGCCTGAAGATCTCTTCAGGATGCTGCATCAGGGGTGTCTTTTGACACCGCACTTGGGGGAGTTTTGCCGGATTTTCCCGGATTTAGGGGCGGAGTTGGAGGCGCTTCAGGCTCATGGAAAAGCTGACGGTTCTGCTGGGGATAAAGCACGGGGCGAAGTTGTGAAAGCAGCAGCCCATCGGTGCGGGTGCTCGGTGCTCCTCAAGGGTACGAAGACCTGGATCGGATCTTCAGAGGGCCAGTTGTGCTGCGTCAGTGCTCCCCGGGACGGATCGGCTGCTTGGTTGGCGACGGCCGGTTCGGGGGATGTCTTGGCGGGTTTTTGCACCGGTCTGATGGCCCGAGGGATGGAGCCAAGGATCGCCGCCGAGGTCGGAGCCCGATTGCACTTGGAATGCGGACGGTATTTGGGGCCCGGGCTGATTGCTGAGGATCTTCCCGAGTCCATTCCTGCGGTCCTGCGCTCCGTCGGATGCGGGCCCGTTCACGATAGCTGATTTCTGTAAGTTGAAAGATTCGTGCATCCAATTTTGAACCAGCGGCGGATAATCCCAAAACAGAGACGCTTCTACACCGTGCAACCCCGCCCAGAATCTCGGTCCCCGATCCCGTTCCCGGGCGGATCCGTGGTCCGATCAGGGCCAACCGACGGTTTGGATACCGGCGATGACGTGCGCCTGGTAGCCCAGATCGCTGACGGTCAGGCCGGTGCGTTGGCAGAACTTTATCGCCGGAGGGGTGGGGCCCTTTTTCGGTTCCTTCAGCGAATTCTGGGTGAGGATCCCGATGCAGAGGAGGTCTTACAGGATGCTTTCGTGGCCATTTGGCGTCGGGCCGGTGGATACGATCCGGCCAAATCCGGCCCTTTGACCTGGATGATGATGATTGCCCGCGGTCTTGCCCTAGATCGTCTGAGGCAGCGTTCTCGTCGACTTTCGGGTGTTGAGCGTCTCAAGGCTGCCGACTCAGGAGGTGAGGCGGCAGCAGATACGGCCTCCACGCATCTTGAAGCCGATGATCAAGCCCGCCGTTTGGGCTACGCTCTGGGCTCTTTGCCCGAGACTCAGCGCACGGCCATCGAAATGGCCTTTTATCGTGGATGCACCCAAGAGGAGATCGCTCAGGCCACTGGCGAGCCCTTGGGGACCATCAAGGCCCGAATCCGACGAGGGATGCTTTCCCTGCGTCTCCGACTCCAGAATCGCCATGAATGATTCCACCCACCGGGCGATGGCCGCCTCCGAAGAGCAAGCCAGTCTGTATGTGCTGAACCTGCTGGATGCCGACGATCGGCAACACTTCGAGGCCCAGCTTCGACGCGATGCAGACCTCCGGAGTTTGGTACAAAGATTCCAGTCCGGTCTTGAGTTCGAGGTCTTTGCCGAAACTCCTCCGCCGGCCCCGGCTCGCATTTGGGCCAAGATTCTGGAGCGAACCCGCATGGACGGTGCTCAGGTGCTGGTGTTCCCCAGGCCGCTTCAGCGCTGGGCACAACGGTTGTCGGCAGTGGCTGCGTGTCTGGCTGTGGGCGCTCTCCTTCATTCGTGGTGGCTGACGACACGCCCTTCTTCGATCGGGTTGTTGGGACATTCAGGCTCCCAGTCCTCGACCCGATCGGTGTCCGCGGTGCCAGGACTCGATGCCCATCAGGAAACTGTCTCGGGGGTTGTCGCGACCGTCCCGAAGGCGGCTCGTACTGCCACCAACGACTTGGACATCGGGTCCAACGCGGGGCTGAATACTTGGTCCAACGCTGAGGCCACAAATTCCGATTCAGAGCACCCGCTCGAAGCCGAGAATGCGGTCTTGCAGGGCAAGATCCGGGCCTTGAACGCTCAGTTGGCGGACCTGACCCACTCATTGAACCAAGCGATGGTCATTCCTTCGGGCGTAAGCCGTCTGCATGTCTTCTCGCTCGGTCAGCAAGAGCCACCCACCGGTATCCCTCACAATCTGTCGGATGGCTTTGGGCGAACCAACAGCCTTGCGGAGTCTCTGGCCCGGATGGCCGGAGAGCGAATGGCCTTGGTCTTGAGCAGTTCTGCTGGCTCTGGTTTGGCGTCGGATGGCGTCGGCCGTTACGAATCTCCCAACCTTGCCGGAACCCCAGGGGCTTCCGAGGTGGAGCCCGTGGGCAAAGTCGCCCTGGTGCCTGCCCAACCCGCACCGGTCGAAACCGCGACCTCGGGGCTTCCCAATCTGACCGCTTCAGCCGTTGCCGATCCGATCTTTGCCAGCAGGTCGGTGGCCCGATCCATTTCTGCTGGGGTCAGCCCCATTGTCTTCAGCGCTCCGGATGCCGGGTTGTATGCCGTGGCGGTTCCGACCGCACCGACAGCGGGGCAGTACCAACTTTGGAGCCGTGCCGCTGATGGAACCCTATCGAGTCTCGGGGTGCTGACCCCGTCGTCGAGCCCGGTGTCGGTGGTCACCTTCGAACGCGGTTCCGCCGACGGCCTTTTCATGTCCTTGGAGCCCGTCGGAGGTTCGTTGCAACCGTCCGGCCCTGTGGTTGGAGCACAAAATCCAGTGCTTCCCGGATTAGGGCGCCCCTGAGATTGTCTCCAGCGGCTGACATGGAGACACCTCGATTCACACATCACGTTCAAACCATAAAATCCATGAAAACCCTCCCGCGGTGGCTGTGTGCTGCCGTCTTCGCCGTCGTAGCCTTGGTGGCAACCCAGGCGCAGCAGTCCAATGGGCCCAAGACCGCAGCGCGGATCTCAGGCATCCGCTCAGTCCAGACCAACCTCGTGGTGACGGTGGAAGTTCCGACCGGGGTTCGGCGGATTACCCTAGAGTCGCGACCCAGACTGGGCGGCGGCACGTGGAAACCCCGGGCGGTCCTCAATCCGACCAATGATTTACCGCAGGTGACGATGACGGTTTCGGCCTCCGAGGGCAGCGAGGTGCTGCGGGTGGTCACCGACGATCTGGTCTCACTGGGCGCACCCTCCCAGTTCTTTCAGGGCAGCGAGAAAATCGCCCCGCAAATCAGTCCGACCCAGCCCACGCAGTCCGGGTCCGGCAACCTGATGGTCAATGACGTGGCCATCCCGGGGCAGTCGGTCGCAGGCCGGACTTCCACGTCGGTCACGACCGTTCAGGAATCGGACATTTGGAAGTTCTCGGGCAATACCCTTTATTTCTTTAATCAGCAACGCGGCTTGCAGGTGATCGATGTCACTCGTCCAGCCAGTCCGGTGATCCGCGGTCTCTTGCCGGTGGTGGCCCGCGGTGAGCAACTTTATGTGCTGCCCGCCAGCGATGCCTCGGGCGAGTGGTTGGCCCTCCTGACCCAACCTGAGTGTCGTTGGGATGCCACCGAAATCGTTTTGGTTCAATCCACCGACCGGGGTCCGCAGGCCGGCGTGAACGTGATGCTGCCAGGGTATCCGGTGGAGAGCCGCTTGGTGGGCAGTGTGTTGGTCGTCGCCAGTCAGGGCTGGACCAATCGGCCTGTGTCCGCCGCGGATCCCCAAGGAGCTACGGTCTTCGAGTCGTTGACCTGGGTCAGTGCCGTGGATCTTGCGGATCCCGCCAAGCCTGTCCTCCGATCGAGTGTGGAATTCAAGGCCATGGCACAGGCCATCCACGCCACCAACCGCTATTTGTTCCTCGCGACAGCGGTTGATGCAGCTGGGGCGATGGATCCGGCCAATCCCAAGGAACCGTTGCCGCCGACCTATCGGGTGACGATTTTCGACATTGCTGATCCCACCGGGTTCATTCGCCAAGTTGGCGCGTTCAATACCGCGGGTCGGGTGGCGGATAAGTTCAAGTTCGGTGTGAACGGCGATGTTCTGAGCATCGTTTCCCAGATTGATGCCCGTTGGCGTTCCAATGGCACTTGGGATCCATCGGTGGTGAGCTTGGAGACCTTTTCGCTCCAGAACCTGCCCAAGCCTGAACGATTGGCTCGTTTGAATCTGGTGACCAATGAGTCGGTTTTTGCCACCCGATACGACGGTGACCGCGCTTATGTGGTGACGTTCCGTCGGGTGGATCCGCTGTGGATTGTCGATCTTTCCGACCCCAAAGCCCCCAAGATCCGCGGCGAGTTGGAGGTGCCCGGATGGTCCACCTACATCGAGCCTATGGGCGATCGCTTGATTGCAATGGGTGTGGAGCTGGGACGGGCGGCGGTTTCTCTCTTCGATGTGTCCAATCCCGATTCCCCGAAGTTGGCTTCCAAGGTTTTTCTCGGAGATGAATGGTCGTGGAGCGAGGCCAATGCTGACGAGAAAGCCTTCCGCGTTTTCCCGGAGCAGGGACTTGTCTTGTTGCCGTGGCACGGTCGGCAGGGAACCAACGGTTGGTTCCAGGGCGTCCAATTGCTCGATTTTGCCAAGGACTCGCTGAAGCTGCGCGGCACCATCAACCACAACTCTGCGGCGCGTCGTGCGGTCCTCTTGGACAACCACGTTCTGAGCCTCTCCGGGGGTGAATTGGTTTCTGCTGCCATCGCTGACCGCGATTATCCCGAGGTGCGCTCGGTCCTCACATTGTCCGAGTCGGTGGACCAACTGTTCGTCTTGGGCGATCGGTTGATCCAGATCTCCCAAGGTTCCTGGGATGCCTCTCTTCAGGCCCAGAGTGCTCCGCGTCTACGACTCAGTTTGGCAACGGATCCCGAGGCGCCCATCGCCACGCTGACCCTGACCAATTTGCCCCTGGTGGGTGCAGATTTGAGGGATGGACAGTTGTACCTGCTTCACCGTGGGCCCGATACATCCCGGGTGGAAAACCCCGGGACCCCCCACGAAAACTGGATCTCCATCCCCGGCGAAACCCTTCTCCAGATTGTCGCCATTCAGGGAGATCGCCTGGCGATCGTGGGTCGCTCGGCTCCCTCCAAGTTTTCGGCGTCAAGTTGGGGACGGTACACGGCTTATTGGCCGACACCTCGGTCACTGGTGTGGGTTCAGGAGAGCGGTTACGGGCCCATGATGTGGATGCGGGGTGGGATGATGGTCGGGGGTGACATGATGATCGCTCCCGGCCGTGGTTGGTGGTTTGGCGGCGGCAACACGCGCTGGCTGGCGGTGGACCTGACGCGGCCTGAGCGCCCTGTCTTTGCTGGCGACTACTCGCTGGGCGAGGGGGGCTCGGTCAGTACCGTCACGGTCCGCGGTGGCAAGGTCTTCGCCTCCTCAGCCCGTTATGAGTGGGTGCCAGCAGTGACCAACAAGCCTTCCGGGACCACGGCCCTCCCGTGGTGGGAGCAGCAGGGAAGTTGGGTGACCGAACACGCCTTGCACGTTCTGGACGTTGCGGATGCGGCGGAGCCGTTGCTTCGGGATCGGGTTTTGCTGCCCGGAGAACTCAAGGGTGTTTCGCACGGAGGCTCGGTGCTCTATTGCCGTGTCGAATCGAATAGCGTCAAGGGACTCACCTCGGTGGCTCTTCAGGCCTTGGGCTATGATGGAATCAAAGCCCGACGCATCGCGGAGCGGGAGCTTCCCGATCTAGGGGGCTACCCAGTTGTCGTCTTGGGCGACGGCCGCATCGCGGTTGGCTCCGAGCAGGGGACAGTGCTGGAAACCTGGGCCTTGGACGCCTCCGGAAGCCTGACGCCGGTTGCTTCGGGCCTGAAGTTGGGTTTCAGCGTGAACCGGTTCTTGGAGTTCGACGGAGCCTTGCTCGGGGAGGGCGATGGATCGCTGGTCCTCGTGGACACGCTCGCCAACCCGCTCCGTGTGCAGGCTCAGGGTGAAAGACCCTGCAGTTTGTGGCTCGATCGGGTCCGCTTGGGTGTTCCGACGCCCGGAGGGCTTTGGGTGGCCCGCGGCGTGTCGGGGGCCTGGTGGTTGCCTTTCAGGAATCCCTGAAACCGGGATGGCTCCTCGAGGTTCTCAAGGGCCTGCCCACCCCAGTCTCCGTGGAAGGAAATCTTCGATCCTCATCCGAGGCGCGCGGGAGGCTGCGGAAATTCGGAAGGAAAGCCTTGACTCAATACGGCGGCGCGTTCGAATCGTGACAACCCTGGTTCAATCCGATGTCAACAGTGCGTCGGAAGATCCGAAATGGAGTCCAACCCACCATGAATCCCCCTGTTCCCAGCACCGCTGATCGCCGCGCCGCGTTCACCCTCATCGAGTTGCTGGTGGTGATTGCGATCATCGCAATCTTGGCCGGCATGCTGTTGCCGGCTTTGGCCAAGGCGAAGGAAAAGGCGATCACCATTCAGTGCCAGAACAACGTGAAGCAGATCACACTGGCCACTCACATGTACGTCGGTGATTCGGCTGACTACCTGCCCGAGCCCAACTGGAACTCTCCGTGGCTCAGGAAGGGTTGGTTATACGATGCTACTCTTGGGGCTCCCCCGGACATCACCGCCGCGCGTTGGAGCACCAATATCACCAAGGCCTACGAGACGGGGCTCTTGTACGCCAACATCGGAAGCCCGGCGGTGTTCCGTTGCCCTGCCGACCGGACCAACAAGCCTGCGTGGAGGAGTCGCTCTCAGAAGATGTCCAGTTACCTGATGAACGGCGCGGTCTGCGGTTTTGGAGGCGTTTCACCGGGCTCTTACAAGTCGTCGCAGTTCGATCCCAACGCCATCATCTTGTGGCAGGCCCTCGAGACCAACCCGGGCGATTTCAATGATGGTTCCAGTAGCCCGGCGGAGGGAATCACCCGCACGCATTCCATCGGAACCACCGTGGGTGCCGTGGACGGCCACACCGAATACCTGAAGACCAAACTCTTCTACGCTGAGGGCAATCTGGCAGCCAAGAATCGCCTCTGGTGCAATCCGGCCACCCCCAACGGACGCTAAACCTCTTCTCCATTCCACCGATGACTCTCCGTTGTTCCACCCCGATCGGACTGGCCCTGATCGTTCTCGTTGCGACCGCCTGCAAGAAGGAAGATCCCATGGCGGAGTTGGAGAAGTCGGCTGCAGCCATGGAAAAGGCCCCCGCCGCTCCGGCTGATGGCGCGGCTGAAGCCGATCCCGGCCCTGCGCCGGCCGAGCAGGTCAAGAAAGCCATTGCGGACTTCAAAGCCGGCAAGATGGAAGATGCGGTCACGCGCCTTCAATTGCTGCGCGCTCAGCCCGTGATGTCGCCCGAGCAACGGATGGCCCTTCAGGACAACATCGCGTCGGTCATGCAGGAGGTTTATGCGTTGGCCCAGAATGGCGATGCGCGAGCCAAGGCGGCCGTTGCTCAATACGAGAGGATGCAGACGGGGCGGTGATCCGTGGGCAGCCTATTGGCATGGCCCTGACGCACCAGATCCCTTCTGGGGATCGTCTTGTTGTGTGTCCTTTAAAGAAGCCAGAGGGAGATTCCCAAGCGCTTCAGTAATGGTTGGTCGGAGGGATCTGACCGCACGTCGATGCGCCGAATCCTCCAGTTTGGCTTAGTCTTCGGGCGCCTCTTCAGGTGAGCCCTGAGGACGGGTGGGCTGTGTCGGGTTGGCGGTTTCCCCTTCAGGTTCTTCCAGCACCGGTTCTTCAGGCGACTCAACCAACGGGGCCTCCGGGGGCGCCAGCTCCACCTCGATCTCTCCGAAGTCTTCGCTCTGAATGACTTGCAGGTGGCGCAGGCGGGTGAGCTCCAACATAGCCAGGAAGGTGACCACCACTTCGCTGCGGCTGCGCGCCTCGGCAAAGAGTTCGCTGAAACGAAAACGTCCCTTCTCTTGGATCAGGATCCGGAGTGCGGCCATCTTCTCGGAGACGGTGTACGGATCGGCTTGGATCTCGCGGACATCATCACGCTCACCGAAGCGCTTCAGGATGATGCTGACAGCCCCAATCAGGTCAAAAATCGAGACAGGCTCCCTCCGCTGGGGCTCGACCTCGGGAAGAACCACCGGGGCCGAGCGATGCTCATACACCTGATCCATCCGGCTTTCCAGCGACTGAAGCTCGGCGGCGGCGTCCTTGAATTTCTTGTACTCGACCAGCCGACGGATCAGTTCAAAGCGTGGATCTTCTTCGTCCTCCTCGCCGATCTGGGCTTCGGGTTTTTGGTCGGCGGGAAGGAGTTCTCGGCTTTTGATGTAGATCAGGGTGGCAGCCATCACCAGGAACTCGCCGGCGATTTCAAGGTCCAGTTCCCGCATCTGGTCGATGTAGGCGACGAACTCCGAGGCGATCCGGGTAAGGTTGACCTGGTAGATGTCGACTTCCTGCTTCTTGACCAGGTGCAGCAACAAATCCAGAGGCCCTTCGAACACGTCGAATTGAACCCGGTATTCATTCATCAGCCCGAGCGGCAGCTGTTTCCAGCGCGAGAGATCCACGGAGGGATCTTGAGGGTCCAAGGGCAGAGAAGGATCGGCTTCAGGGACGGTCAACGGGACAGGATTCAGCTCGGAATTCATGGCCTGGGGATCACAGTTTTCAGCGGACCACCAAGGATACGTGGCGGTGTGCGGCTTTTTCGCTCATCCAGGAGCGCAACAGGTCCACGATCCAGGCCGACCACTTTCGGCATTCCGGGCACCAGTGTTTGCGCCCGGTGATCATCTTGACACAGCCGCGCAGGCCCGAGAATTCGACGGTTTGAGGGCTGGATTCTAGGGCTGCGGCCAATTGTGAGAGCAAGGCTTGCTGAAAGGCCAACTCGCCGAGATTTCCCGACTCGACAGCGATCGCCTGGAGATCTCCGCGCCAAACGACTTGCGGTGAAGCCGCCGAATCCTCGGGAGCCGGAACCGGTGGTTCGATGGCCGATACCTCCGCCGTCAGTCCCAGTCCCTGGAAGACCTTGGTCAACGCCGTGGTGAATTCGGCCACCGTGACATGGCTCTTGCCGAGTTCGTCCTTGAAGTAATGGAGCACCCCGGCCGCAGCCTGCTTCATCCATTCCGGGTCCACCTGTTTGGCAGCACTCCCGGCCAGTTCGAAGGTCAGGTGCTCGACGGAGCAAGGGATGTAGTGCCCTCCTTCTTGGGCGACCAATAGAAAGTCATCACGGAGGGCGATCATGAAGGGCGCCTCCCTTTGGCGGCGGCTTCGGCCTCGGCGATCAATTCCAATTGCCGCTTGTCGTCGATCGGCAGGGAACCCAAGCGCTCGACCTCGCTGACGAAATCGGTGACCTCCTCGAAGTTCCGATAGATGCTGGCAAAGCGAACGTAGGCCACCGGGTCCAACTTGCGAAGCTCCCTCATGACTCGCTCTCCGATGGCACGGGAGGTGGTTTCACGATCGAAGCCCTCCACCAAGCCGTCTTGAATCCGTTCGACCGCACCGGCGATGTCGTCCTCGGAGACCGAGCGTTTCTGACAAGCCCTCTGAAGGCTGGAGGTCAGTTTTTCTTTGGAAAACACCTCACGACGTCCA
>CANHYD010000063.1 GCA_947464705.1 Verrucomicrobiota bacterium
ATCGTCTTGAAGAGCGCGTAGCTCTGGAAAACGAAGCCGATGTTGCGCTTCTGGACGGGCACGTCGTTGACGCGTTCACCGCGGACGAGCAGGTCTCCGGAGGTGGGAACCTCCAGCCCGGCGATCATGCGCAGCACGGTCGTCTTGCCGCCGCCGCTCGGTCCGAGCAGTGCCACGAGTTCGCCATCGGCGACGGTCAACGACACGTCTTCGACCGCGTTCACACCGCCGAAACGCTTGGACACCTGGCGTAGTTCAATGCTCATGGCTGGAAGAGGAATCGGATTGGCCCAAGGCCTGTTCGGCCGCTTGGCGGTGCTCGAGCCAGGTTTTCAGGCCGAGTGTGATCAGGGCCAGGACGGCCAGTAGGCTGGCGGCGCTGAAGGCTGCCACCGACTGGTATTCCTGGTGCAATTTTTCAATGCGTAAGGGCAGGGTTTCGGTGACCCCAGAAATGTGCCCGCTCACCACGGACACGGCCCCGAATTCTCCCATGGCGCGCGCATTACAAAGAATGACCCCGTAGAGCAGCCCCCACTTCACCGAGGGCAAGGTGACATGCCGGAACGTTTGCCATCCGGTGGCACCCAGAGTGAGGGCCGCCTGCTCGGCATCGCTGCCCTGGGCCTCCATCAACGGGATGAGTTCGCGTGCGACGAAGGGGAAGGTGACGAACAAGGTGGCCAGAACGATGCCCGGGACGGCGAAGATGATTTGGATATCCTTGGAATCGAGCCAGGGCCCCAAAAATCCCTGGGCTCCGAACATCACCACATAGATCAGCCCGGAGACCACGGGTGACACCGAAAACGGGAGGTCGATCAGGGTGATCAGCAGCGCCTTGCCTCGGAATTGGAACTTGGCCACCGCCCAGGCGGCAATCACGCCGAAGACCAGATTGAGCGGCACACAAATGGCCGAGACGAGCAGGGTGAGCAGCACCGCCGACCGGGTATCGGGCTGTTGAAGCGACTCTGAATAAGCCGACCAGCCCTTGGCAAACGCCTGCGCAAACACATTGGCCAAGGGCAACAGGAGGAACACTCCGACGAATCCGATGGCGATCCCGATGAGAACTCGGCGAATCAGCGCTGGTTCTTCAATGCCCCGGCGGGATTTGCTGTTTGTGGCCGCCATGGGGCCTTTGGGAATGCCTCCGGACATGGCTAGCGTTGGAACCGGCTCGCCCAGCGTTCGAGCAGGTTGATGGTGATGAGGATGGCGAAGGAAGCGCTCAGCATCACCACGGCCACGGCCATGGCGTTGGCGTACTCGAATTGGTCCAACCAACCCATGATGACCTGGGGGGTGATTTCCGAAACGTAAGGTTTATTGGTGGAGATGAAGAGGACCGAGCCGTATTCACCCACCGCCCGAGCGAAGGCCAAGGCGAAGCCGGTCATCAAGGCCGGCAGCAGTGCCGGAAAAACAACGCGGCGAAAGGTGCACCATCGGCCCGCTCCGAGCGTTGCGGCAGCCTCCTCCAGCTCGACCTCAAATTCCTCCAAGACCGGCTGCAACGTCCGAACGACGAAGGGCAGACTCACGAAGGTCAGGGCCATGACGATGCCGCCGGTGGTGTAGGCCAGGCGAATGCCAAGCGGCACCAAGAATTGTCCCAGCCAGCCGGTTTGTGAAAACAGGTTGGCCAAGGTGAGTCCAGCCACGGCCGTCGGGAGGGCAAAGGGGAAATCCACCAGGGCATCCAGGAATTTCCGACCCGGAAACCGGTATCGAGTCAGCACCCAGGCCAGCAGCGTGCCGAGGACCGCGTTGATGGTAGCAGCCAAGAATGAGGCCCCGAAAGTGAGTCGGTAGGCGGCCAAGGCTCGATCGCTGAACGCCACCCGAACGAAGTCCGCCCAACTCATCGCACTGACCCGGATCAATAAGCCCGCCAGCGGAATCAGGACGACCAGGCTCAGGTACACGATGGAGTAGCCCATCGTCAGCCCGAATCCTGGCAGCACGTTGTATCGTTGGTGGCCCATGTCCCTTGAGAATCAAACGCTATTCAGCCAGTGGGATCCTTGTAAACACATAAACACAACTGAGATTGTAGGGATTCTGGAGCCCCCCCCGTTTGTGACTTGGCCATTGATGCGCGATCGGGCTTTGGACAGTTTCTCCGCGATGTCGATTCCGAGCGAATTCAACAACGTCACCGCCGTTGCCAAAGCCAATGTCTATTTCGAGGGCAAGGTGGTGTCCCATACGATCCGTTTTTCCGATGGCACCAAGAAGACCTTGGGCCTGATCTACCCGGGCAAGTTCCACTTCGGAACCGACCTGGCTGAGCGGATGGAAATCGTGGCCGGCCAGTGCGTCATCCGTCTGGATGGGACCCAGGAGACCCGATCGGTGGCAGCGGGTTCGTACTTCGATGTCCCGGCCAAATCCGGCTTCGACATCGAAGTCTCCAGCGGCATTTGCGAGTACATCTGCTCGTTCCTTCCGTGATTCGGGCGGCGCCTCAGGTGCGCTCTTCCGAGGACTGTTGAGGCGTTGACTTTGGAGGGGGGCAGGGCGTTTGCTCTGGATCCTCTCCTATGAATCGCCGTCGCTTTGTGTTGGGGGCCTCCGCCCTGCCGATCCTTTCATCGTGGGCCTTGGCTCAAGGAACGAAGTCCTACCGCTTCGGCCTTATCGCTAAGTCGCAGGGCAATGCCGTGTTCCAAGTAGCGCGGGTCGGTGCCGAGGATGCCGCGCGCGAGTTAGGGGCCCGACACGGGGTGACGATTCGCATCGATTGGCGGACCCCCAATGAGGAGGACGCCCAGAAGCAGGCCGAGGCCATCGAGCAGTTGGTCTTAGCGGGAGCCGATGGCATTGCCGTCAGTTGCAGCGATGCCAACAAGGTGACTGATGCCATCAACAAGGCGGTGGGCGATGGGGTGCCGGTGGTGACCTTCGATTCGGATGCGCCGGCCTCGAAGCGCTTGGTGTGCTATGGCGTGGACGATGGCCTGTGCGGTGAGCAGGTGATGAGCGAATTAGCCCGAGTCCTGGGAGGCAAGGGAACCATCGCTATTTTGGCAGGAAACCAGAACGCGCCCAATTTGCAGAAGCGCGTGGCCGGTGTTCGCAAGGAGGCCAAGAAACACCCCGGGGTGGTCATTCGAGACACCTACTATCATCGGGAGACCCCGCAGGATGCCGCTGCCCGGATCGAGCAAGTGCTTCAGGCCAATCCGGACATCACCGGTTGGGCCTTGATCGGAGGATGGCCCCTCTTCACTGAGAATGCGCTCAAGTGGCAGCCAGGCGCGGTTCAATGTGTCAGTGTCGATGCATTGCCGATCTGCCTGAATTATCTCCGCAGCGGTCACGTTCAGGTGCTTTTGGCCCAGCAATGCCATGCCTGGGGCTATCGCTCTGTGGAGCACCTGTTCAATAAGGTGCATTTGCGCAAGAATCCGGACTCGCCCCGGGATGTCAGCCCCTTGGTTCGCGTGGATCGATCCAACGTCGAGGCCTACGCCAAGAATTGGGAGAAATGGCTTCCGAAATGATGCTCCGGTGAGCCTCGGTTTGGCGTTGTATTCCAACGGATGGGAGACGCAGAACCCCTCCCCATTTTCAGACAGGCTCTAACGCGAGCCGGCTTCAGAGCACTTCCATGATCATGGAGACGGTCCGGCCGATGCTGCCCAGATTCTCGCGAACGACGGACTGGGCCCGTTGGCCGAGGGCCTCTCGTTCGGCGGGGTTTTCCAGCAACCGGGTCAACGCCGATTCCAGGCCGGCCTCATCGGCGACCTGCACGGCGGCTTTGGCCTTCACAAAACTGGGCGCGATGTCGGGAAAGTTCTCCATGTGCGGGCCGAAGACCACCGCCTTGCCGAGCGCGGCCGGCTCAATGGGGTTTTGACCGCCCTGTGCGGTGAGACTCTTGCCCACAAACACTATGTCGGCCCGGGTGTACAGGTGACGGAGTTCACCGGTGGTATTGACTAGCAAGCAGTCCAGATCGCCCGATGGGTGCCGAGTGTTCGGCCGCATGTCCTTGCGGAAAATGAACCGCACGCCCAGAGCCTGCAGCTCCGCGCCGACGGCGGCCCCCCGCTCGTGATGCCTCGGCACTAGCACGAGGAAGAGCCTGGGAAACCGGGACTTCAAGCGGAGGTACATCGAAGCCAGAATGCGTTCCTCACCGTCATGGGTGCTGCCGGCCACGAGAACCAGGGTGTCGGGGGTGACTCCCAATTGCCCCAAGAGGCTGGTGACATCCAGGGTGCGGGTGTCATCGAGCTTTGCGGCGTCGAACTTGAGGCTGCCCACCACGTGAATGGCTTCCTTGCGGCAACCGAGTTGAAGCAGGCGCTCCGCGTCGGTCTCGTTCTGAGCGCCCACGCCTTCGAATCCTGCGAACAGATCCCGGAAGAGGAACCCAAACCGGCGGTAGCCCCGGAAGGACCGCTCTGAGAGCCGGGCATTGACCAGGAAATACGGCACACCACGGCGCTGGAGACTCCACAGAAAATTAGGCCAGATTTCGGCCTCCACGAGGATGACCACCTCGGGGTTGATCAGGCCGATGGCCCGTTGGATGTGTTTCCGGCGATCAATGGGGTAGTAGACCTTGGTGATATGCGCCGGGAGACGGTCGCGCAGGAGGCCCATGCCCGTGGAGGTCGTCGTCGAGACGACGATCTTGTACAACGGCAGCAACGGTTCCATGGCCCGGATCAACTGCGTGCACAAGTTCACCTCGCCGACGCTGACCGCGTGGAACCAGATCACCTGACGGTTGGTGAGAGCCTGCTTGAGCTTCGCGTCATACAGGCCGAACCGCTCGCCGAATCCGGCCTGCCAGGAACCGCGGCGGTACATCTTGAGGAAATACCACGGAGCCGACAGGGCGAACCCGATGTTGAAGAGAATGTTGTAGAGAAATCGCATGAACGGCGTCGTCGCGGAAATCGGATCGGAGCGTAGGACATTTTTCCAACGTTCCAGCGGAGCCCAAGGTTACGGTTTTTTCTGACGGGGCCGCACCGTGCGGGGTGTCGGAGCGGGAGTCGCAGCAATGGACTGGTCGGTGCCAATCCGTTGGACAAAGGCGCCGATCCAGTCGCAGGCCCGTTGCTCTTGGGTCTTGGCCACTTCGAGAACCTCTTGGGCCGAGACGACCTGAGTCTTTCCGCCCAAGCCTGCGGCCGCATTGGTGATGCAACTGCATCCGGCCACCCGCAACCCACACTGTCGGGCCACGATGACCTCCGGCACGGTGCTCATGCCCACGGCATCGGCACCCCAGCTGCGGAATGCGCGGATCTCAGCCGGCGTCTCGAAACTGGGACCGGAAACCGCCAGGTAGACCCCCTCACGCACCGGCAAACGGATGGACCGCGCAGCGGCCTTCAGGTGCTCTTGCAGTTCCGGATCGTAGGTCCGAGTCATGTCGACAAAACGCGGTTCGCCCTCACCGACCGGTCCCCGGAGCGGATTCATTCCCAGGAAATTGATGTGGTCGTTCAGGATCATGAAATCGCCCACGCGGAACTTGGGATGAATGCCGCCCGCGGCATTGGTCACCAGCAGCGTCTCGACACCCATGGCCGCAAGGACTCGCGTGGCAAAGACCACTTCATTGGGCTCAAACCCTTCGTAGTAGTGGGCCCGGCCGCTGAGCACGGCCACGGGCACCGAATGCCAGGTGCCGATCCGCAGTCGTCCTTCATGCCCCGGTGCACCTCCGACCGGAAAGCCGGGAAGATCGCGATAGGAGAATTCCCGCTCCACCGACACCGACTGCGCGACTGGGCCGAATCCGCTGCCGAGAATGATCGCCAGCCGGGGTCTCAAAGAGGTTCGGCGCAGGATCAACGAGGCGGTGGCCGAAGGACGGGGCAAGGATTGAGAGCGACGAGGCATGGTGCTGGAGTTGATGGGGTTCGGAGTCGGAGTCGGAGATCAGCCCGGTACCACGGCGGTGCGTTGAGCGTGGGAGGCGAGGGCCGCCTCGAAGACTTCATGACTGCGGACTGCTTCGTCCGGGGTGACGCACCCGAAGCGACCTCCAAGGGCCCCAACCCGTTCAGCCGCGAAGGCGGCCCACATTTGCAGGAAACAATCCGGGAAGCCCGGCTCGAAGATCCCTCCGGTGATGGTCGGGAACGGTGTCTGGAATCCCAGGTCCGTGCGGCTCCACCACTGTTCCTTCGAGCGGTCAAACTTCCAGAGCGTCTTCGGTTCGGCCGTGGAATAGCGCATGCCCCCGTCGGTTCCGAGAATCTCGATCGACCAGGTGTTGGTGGCTCCCGGTGCCAGTCGCTTCATTTCCAAGCGCATGGGAGTCTCGAGGCCCTGGATAGTGGCTTCGGTGTGGAGCATGGCGTTGTCCCAAGTATCGCAGGGGGCCATGCCACCTTTGCCGTCGGGACGTTCGTGATAAATCTTCTGCAACTGGGCGTACACTCGGCTCGGGAACCATCCGAGGCGAAAGGGCACATGAACGACGTGCATTCCCAGGTCGCCCATCACACCGATGGTCCCGCAGGTGCGCACCTGACGTTTCCAATTCACCGCTTTGGTCGGGTCGAGGTCGCTGGCATGCCAGAAGCAGGATCGGACCTCCAAGGGTTTGCCCATGGCACCGGATTGAGCCCATTCGACAACCCTCTGGACACCCGGCAAGAAGGGGAACTCGGAGCTGCAGCGCACGAACCGACCCGACTTGGCGGCCGCATCGCGGATGCGTCGGGCTGCCGCGAGATCGATGCCGAAGGGTTTCTCGGCGAGCAGGTCCTTTCCGGCGGCCAATACGTCGAGGTAAATGGCCTCGTGGAGGTTGTGGGGTACGGCGACATACACCACATCCACTTCGGGCGAGGCGAGGAGTTGGCGGTGATCCTGGGTGAGCAGTTTGACCGTCGGGATTTGACGGAACCAGTCCAGGAGGCTGGGTTGCAAGTCACAGACGGCGACCAACTCCACCTGGACGGGGAAGTTGTTGAGGACAAACCAGCGGGCAAACGCGCTGGCTGCCTCGCGGCCCATGAGGCCGCCGCCGATGATGCCGACACGGAGGGTGGGTTTCATGAAAGGGATCGGGAGGGACGATTCAGGGGAATGCTCTGGGCCATGCCTCGGGTGGGCGGAGGGGAAGTGTCCAGAGCCTGCCGCGCGAGGAGTTGGTCTCGGAGGGCCGAGAAACCGTCGAACGCCTGAAGGTTCTGAGTCAGTAAGCGTACCAATTGATCTTGGGTGAGTCCTTCGGCCGCAAGCATTTCAGGGATGGGTTTCCCAGACGAAACCTCTTGATGAATTCTGCGCAAGGTTCGGAGGGTCAGAGCCGACTCGTTGCGCCCCAGAGCGGAGGACCGGGATGCTGCAGACAGGTGGGAAGCGCCCTCGGCGAAACCGATGGAGGGATGATCCGGGTTGGGCGGTCGATCCACCGTAGCCTTCACCTGGTTCCAGGTCTCGACCACCGCTTCCGAGCGACCTCGCATCCCGATCGATCGCCGGAAGCTCTTCTCCACGAACCGCAGATGCACCAAGTCTTGGGCGGCTGCATTGACCTCCCGGCCGGTGCGGGCCGGAGCGGCGTTCCGAATCACTTCAAGTTCGCTGGCGAAAATCTCAGGGCTCACCCAGAAGCTGAGGGCCGCCAAGGGGCGGAACGGCCATGGGACGATTCGCAACAACAGGTGACGCTCAAAGCCCGATGCGCTGCAACCATGATGGTGGCAGTAGGCTTCCTTGAAATTGGCGTGGACCAGTTTGGCAATGGCCATGGGTTCGTCGGGCTCGCTTCAGACTTCGCAAGAATCCGGTTTGTCGTCGGAATGTGTCAACCGTGTGGCGAATTCTTTCAGAGAAGGGTGAGTAGGGAATTAGCCACGGACTCGGTAGAGGGTTTCTCCGGCTTTGGGCACATGCAGGATGCCCTCGGACTCCCGCCCTTGGAATTGAGCGGGATCGATGGTCCGCCAATCGCGGTAGCCGAGGTTGATCTCGCGGCACACCGACTCCGGAATTCCGGTCGCTAACGTGACCCGGGCCCGACGGGTCTCAACGCCATTTTCATAGGTGCCCTGTCCGAAGACATGAGTGCTGTGAGCGAGAGTGCCCCACGGGAAATCTTTGAAACGGTCCCATTGTTTCAAGAAGTAGTCCCGGCAGTGGTAGCCCACCTGTCGAATCAACGCTCCATGGACCACACTGACCTCATGGAGGTGGGGCGCATAGATGATGAGTTCACCGCCCGCAGCCAGCACCGGCTCCAGCTTGTACATGCACTTGGCCCCCACCCACAGCTCGTCGTACATCGCCGGCGCGCAGCTGAGAATGGTGTGGAATTGGCGGTCTTTCCATTCGATGTGCGTTTGGGCGGACAAGTCGGCCGCCTGATCCCAGGCGGCCTCGGGGGTTCCGCTGAAGATTCCTGCCAACTCCCCATGGCCTCCCGGTTTCACCACCAGGGCCAGACACAGTTTGGGAATGGGCACCATGGCGCCGGCGCGATCCACCACTCGGCGCACCGGGGTCCACTTCTGACCAATGACTCCTACCGTGGTGATCACCGCGCCGAGCCAGTGGAAGAAGTTGAGAATCTCCGGACCGCTGACTCCGGGGAACAGGTACTTGTTGCCGCCGCTGAACCCGACGACCTCGTGCGGAAAGACCGGGCCGATGATGACAATTTGATCGTAGCCCAGAACACGCCGATTGATGGACACAGGCACATCCATCGCGAAGAGCCCGTCGGACAGGGTTCGTATTTCGTCGGCGGGAATGACTCCCAGGGTTTCCAGGGCGGCCGGGTTGTCCCACTCATGGTTGTAGAATCCGACGGATTGATATTGGGAGGCGCGTTCCTCGCGGGTGATCTCCAGTCGTTCGCAAATGGCGTCCTCCGACATCGCCGGGTGGGTGCCCAATGCGATGAGAATATCCAAGGCGGCCACTGACTCGGACCATTGGGCGTGGAGGGCCTTGAAGACGGCTCCAATCGGGGCGGTGCGCGTGCCATCGGGGATGATGAGCAGCACACGTTTTCCCTGGAAACGGTGGGCCGGGTGATGAGTGGCCACCCAGGAGGCTATTTCGGATTGGTTCATCGCAAGATCACCCCCCGCCCAATTGCAGGCTCGACAGAGGCGCCCGAGAGGATGGGTGATTCGCTCTCGGGAAGACAAATGCGATATCGGCATTATCGCAGGCCGGGTGGATGGGCGAGGGGGGCGTCAGACCACCCTCTCGCCGTGGACTCGTCCGAGCTGGCAACACCGTGGCTCTTAGAGAGCCTTCAGCGCCTCGAGCACTTCCGCGGCATGGATCTCCGGTTTTACCGAATCCCAGATCCGCGCAATTCGGCCATCTCGACCGATCAGGAACGTCACGCGATGCATGCCCTGGTACTTCCGTCCCATGAAGACCTTCTCGCCCCAGGCCCCGAAGGCATTGGCTACGACCGCCTCCGGGTCCGAGATCAGGGGGAAGGGGAGTTGATGCTTGTCGGTGAACTTGACGTGGGATTTCAGCGTATCGGCGCTGACTCCGAGGACCACGGCTCCGGACTTCTGGATGGCCGCATACTGGTCGCGGAATCCACAGGCTTCTTTGGTGCAGCCCGGGGTGTCGTCACGCGGGTAGAAGTAAATCACCACTGGCTTGCCCAAGAGGTCTTGGGAAGAGATTTGCGAACCGTCGGTCACCACCGCGCTGAACGGCGGGACCGGGTCACCGGGACGAAGACTCAATACGACAGCTTTGGCCATGTTGGGCAATCTATGCAGGAAGCGGCTTTGCGCAATGGGCCAGAGCAGTGAGTCGCAATCCTTCGAGCGTCAACCCAGGGACCACCGCCTCGATCTCCGGTAGCCCGCGGGCAATCAGGCGGGCGTAGCCACCGGTGGCCACGACTGGCAGGCGGCGCACCCCGAGTTCTCGGCGCAGCTCGATGATGAGGCCTCGCACCAGGCCACGATAACCGAAAACAGCCCCGGAGAGCATCGCTTCCTCGGTGTTGCGACCGACCACCCGCCGGGGATTCCGGATGCGGATCCGCGGCAGGAGCGCTGTCTTTTCGTGGAGGTAATCGGTCATCG
>CANHYD010000064.1 GCA_947464705.1 Verrucomicrobiota bacterium
CTCATTCAAACTCCCCCAATAAGATTGTGAGAATACAGGCACCTCGCTCGTTGCAAACTCCCGGGTTCACACTCATTGAACTGCTGGTAGTCATCGCTATCATTGCGATTTTGGCTGGCATGCTTTTGCCGGCGCTGTCCAAGGCACGTCAAAAGGCAACTGGCATCGCCTGCATCAACAACGAGAAACAGTTGATGGTGGCTTCGATGCTCTATGTTGGGGAAAACCGAGACTTTTTCCCCCCGAATGGTGCGGGTGATCCGACAGTGAATCTCACAAATCCTCCCGCCAACTACGTTCCCAAGTACTGGGTTGAGGGGCGTGACGGCAATAATCTGGTCGATGCGTCCGCTTCAGGACTCATCAATCCACGCGTCTCACTCTTGGCAACCTACCTTCCGGCATTGGGATCGTTCAAATGTCCCGGCGATCGATACACGGAAATAGTCAATGGTCGAAAGCAGTCGAATCCTCGCACCTATGGCCAGAATCCTTGGGTCAATTGGTCCGATGCAGCTCCTTACGCAACCAGTGCACTCGGTGACGATCGGACCTACCGCAATTTTCGAAAGACCTCAGACCTGCTGTCTGCCGCGGATGTTTTTGTTCACGGTGAGATCCACCCCAGGGGGATTTGTCGCCCATTTTTCGGAGTAAACATGGCGACTTCGTCAGGGGGCGTGTACCACGTTCCGGGCAATTATCACGGGCGGAATTCCAATTTCTCTTTCGCTGACGGACATGCGGAATCTCACCGATGGGTCAGCGGGACCTTCAACAATCCGACCTCCAATGTGGATCATCATGGTGTCCACGGGGGCGGATTCCCTGGAACCGCCAGTCGGCCCGACCAGGCTTGGCTTGGCGAGCGCACCACAGTTCGCCGCTGAGTCCGTTGTTCGAAGTTTTCTTTTGGAATGAAACCGCTTGCCGCTTGCCGGCTCTACACCTTCGTGGATACCGCCTACCTGCATGGGCGGGATCCGGTGTCCGTGGCGGCTGCGCTTTGTGACGGCGGATCAGACCTGATCCAACTCAGGGCCAAGGGCCTCCCCGAATCGGAGGTGCTTCAACTGGCTCGAGCGCTGGCACCGGTTCTGCGTGATGCCCAGGTAGGTCTGGTGATCAATGACCATCCTGAGATCGCCATGGAGGTCGGGGCGCCATGGGTTCATCTGGGTCAGGAAGATTTCTTTGACGCGGGCCACCAGCACGTTGGGGAACTTCCCTGCAAGAGGGCGGGGTGCCGGATCGGCTTGTCTACCCACGCACCGGATCAATGCTCCCGAGCAGTCGCGGCTGGAGCCGACTACGTGGCGATCGGCCCCGTGTTTGCGACCGGCACCAAGCCGAGCGCTCGCCCCGTGACGGTCGACTACGTCCAGTGGGCCCGTGATCATGTTTCAATCCCGTGGTTTGCCATTGGCGGTATCAATCTTGAAACCGTCGATGCAGTGGTCGAGGCCGGAGCCAGATCCATCTGTGTGGTGAGTGCCATCCTCAACACGAGGGATGTCGCGGCCGCTTGCCGGGAATTTCGCAACCGATTGCCAGCCTGAAAGGTGGGTTGGCGATGGGTCCGGGTCTTGGTCCCCTGGACCCAGCCTTAAACGTTTGGCCAGAACCCTTTGGCCAGATCGTTCGATCCAGGTGCAGCTTCTTCGGGGGAATAGTTGTTATTCGCTCGGGACGAGGCTCGAGTCGGAACGCTCCTGGCAGCCCTTCGTCTCGCGAGAAAAACGCCCCAACCTCGTCTTCGTTGCAACCGAATCGTTCCGTGTCTGGCGGGGTTGAGCCGCAGTTGTGGTGTTGGCGATTTCTGCTCCCCTCGCTTGCGGGCCTGGTTCACCGTCTGGCTCATGAACCTGTTTGATCTTTCCGGAGAGGTGGCGGTGGTGATTGGGGCGACCGGAGCCCTGGGTGGTGCCATGGCCCATGCCCTGGGCAAGGCAGGGTCGGCGGTGGCTGTGGTGGGGCGCAATGGTGAGCGCGGACAAGCCTGCGTGCAGTCGCTGGAGCAGCAGGGGGTTCGGGCCGCTTTCTTCACCGCCGACGCGTTGTGCCGCGAAGACCTTCGCCGCGTGGAGGCCGATGTGGAACGCCAGTTGGGAGTTCCTTCGGTCTTGGTCAATGCCGCTGGAGGCAATGATCCCAAGGCCACCGTGACTGCGGACCTTCCGTTTGAGGCAATTAGCTTGGATGCTTGGAGGGGCAATTTTGATCTCAATCTGGTGGGAGGAGTCCTGTTGCCTTGCCAGACCTTTGGTCCGGGATTCTGCGCTCGCCGCCGGGGCGCGATCATCAATGTCGCCAGCGTCTCAGCCCATATTCCGCTGTCTCGTGTGGTCAGCTATTCTGCGGCCAAGGCGGCCGTTCTGAGTCTCACCCAGTTTTTGGCGCGCGAATGGGCCCCGAGTGGGGTTCGAGTCAACTCCATCACGCCGGGTTTCTTTCCGGCCGAGCAGAATCGTCGCCTCCTTTTCAACGAGGACGGCAGTCCCACTGCGCGCGCCCAGGCGATCCTCAATCACACCCCGATGGCTCGCTTCGGAGCTGCCCAAGAGTTGGGTGGGGCGGCGGTGTTTTTGGCGAGTCCGCGAGCAGCGGGTTTTGTCACGGGGACGGATTTGCGCGTCGACGGTGGATTCTTGAGCCAGACGTTGTGAATCCGCCGGATCCATCCACACGGCCCACCTCCATTCGGCGGTGGGCCCTAGGCCGATGGGAAGACCCTGCAGACGATCTCGTTGCGGCCGAGGAACCTTTGGAGATCCGCGTAGAGACCCGCAGCGTGAGCGTGACGTTGAGAACCCCGGGCCATGATGACGAATTGGCGGCCGGCTTTTTGGTAAGTGAAGGGTTGCTCCGTGCTCCATCAGATCTCAAAGGGATTCGTCCCTATCCGCGCAACGAAACCGGCAACGTGGTCGATGTTTTTTTGGAGGATTCGGTGACCTGCGATTTTGCATCGCTGACCCGGCACGTCTTCGCTTCCTCCAGTTGTGGGCTGTGCGGCACGGCCAGCATTGATGCCCTCAGACGACAGTTTAGCCCGGTGACAGAACAATTTCAGGTGGCCCCGCCGGTGTTGCTGTCGTTGCCCGGACAACTCCGCGCGGCGCAGGCGGGATTCTCGGCCTCCGGAGGGTTGCACGCGGCGGCGCTCTTCAGCCCAAGCGGCCAGTTGTGGGTGGTTCGCGAGGATGTCGGCCGGCACAACGCCGTGGACAAGGTGATTGGTCGACGGTTTCTGGATGGAGCCTTCCCAGTGGGGGCTTCTGTGCTGATGGTCAGTGGTCGAGTGTCCTTTGAAATTGTCCAGAAAGCGCTGGCCGCAGGCATTGCCATGATTGCTGCCGTCTCGGCCCCTTCCAGTCTGGCGGTCCAATTTGCCAATCAGTCAGGACAGACCTTGGTGGGGTTCCTGCGTGAAGGTCGTTTCAATGTTTATGCAGGTTCTCAACGGGTCGGCCCAGCGTCCGATGCGGCCGTTCAATAAAACACTCTTGTCTGCCGAGCCTTTGGTCTATCGTGCCGGCATGCGCAAGCGCCGGGAGGCACGTGAACGAGCAGTGCAGTTTCTGTTTCAGCATGACCTGAATCCACCTGAGGATTTGGTATCGGCTCTCAACCAATTCTGGGATGCCCAGAGGATGAGCGATTTTCTGGAATCGCATGGTCCCACGTGGGGTGAGCGGGTGAACTTGCCGCCCCCGAGTGCCGACGAGAGCGCCACGAGGCTCTTTGCCGAACGTCTGGTCCGGGGTGTGTTGGAACATCGGGAACAGCTGGATGACATCATTCGCAAGCATGCGAAGAATTGGGACCTCCACCGAATGGCAGCCGTCGATCGCAACGTCATGCGTCTGGCCATCCACGAAATGCTCCACCGCGACGACATTCCGCCCGTGGTGAGCATCAATGAGGCGGTCGATGTTGCGAAGAAGTTCTCCACCGCCGACAGCGGCAAGTTCGTCAACGGCATCCTCGACAAGGTCAAAGCAGACCTGCTCCGGCCAGCGCGAACTGCCAAAGAAACCGCAGTCTAGGGCTCTCTAGTGAAACTCGCCGACCTGCATCTGCACACGCATTTCTCCGACGGGACCTACTCCCCGGAAGAACTGGCGGCGCATGCGCGGGCACAAGGTTTGGATGCCGTGGCCCTCACCGATCATGATAGCGTGGAGGGGTGTGAGCGGATGGAAACGGCCTGTGCGAAGGAAGGGCTTGAGTTCATCCCCGGGGCCGAATTGACCGCTGAGGTGACCGGTCAGGAGGTTCACATCTTGGGCTACTGGATGGACCTCTCCTCCGAGCGGCTTCGGGGAGAGCTGCAGCATTTTCAGGGGGTCCGTCAGCGACGGGTCCGCGAAATGGTCACCCAACTCAATGACAACGGTGTCAGCCTCAGCGAGTCATTGGTCTTGTCTTTGGCTCAGTGCGAGGCACCCGGTCGTTTGCACGTCGCGCGTGCCCTCGTCCAACAGGGGTTCGCCCGAGATCATGACCAGGCTTTCGACAAATTCCTGAAGCGCGGACGCCCTGGCTTTGTGCCCAAGGCCCGCATGAACGCCCAAGATGCCGTCGGATTGATTCGGGGGGCTGGCGGAGTGGCCGTGCTGGCGCATCCGGGGCTCTATCGCAATGACAGCCTCATCGGTAAGCTGAAAGACGCCGGCATCGATGGCTTGGAGTGTTGGCATACCCGCCATTCTCCCGAGGCCAGTGAAAGCTATTCCCGCAAGGCGGCCGATCTTGATTTGGTCGCCACCGGCGGCAGCGATTGTCATGGTATGGCCAAGGGGCAACCGCTCATCGGGCGAGTGAAGTTGCCCTATCCCCAAGTCGAAGCGCTGCGCGCCCGGCGTTCCCCAAGAGTTTCATAACGAATACCGACTGACCTCATGGGATTCTTCGACAAACTCAAATCAGCCTTCACCAAGACCGCCACATCGCTGGCTCACGAGATCCAGCGGATTGTCACCCGGTCTCCGAAGCTGACGGCGCAGAGTGTCGAGGAACTCGAAGCAGCCCTGTTGGCGGCCGACCTTGGTTTGCCCATGACCCAGCAGATCCTCGCTGCGGTCCGCAAGGCCTTCGAGACTCAGGGCAAGTCCGGTCTGGACTTCGTGGACATCGCCATTGCGGAGGTCGAACGAAGTCTGGGTGGCATGGATCCGGCGCTGACCGCCCGGCCAGACGGCGTGACGGTGGTCTCGATGGTGGGAGTGAATGGAACCGGGAAAACGACCACTTGTGCCAAGTTGGCCAAGCGCATGGCTGAGCGCGGAGAGCCAGCCCTCCTGGCTGCCTGCGATACCTTCCGCGCCGCTGCCATTGAGCAGCTCCAATTATGGGGCAGCCGACTGGAAGTCCCTGTCATCGCTGGAGCTTATCAGGCCGATCCTGCGGCCGTAGCCCACGACGCGGTGGTGGCTGCACAGGCTCGCAATGCCCGCTGGCTATTCATCGACACGGCCGGTCGGTTGCACACCAAGCACAACCTGATGCAGGAGTTGCAGAAAGTGCATCGTGTTGTGGACCGCAAACTTCCTGGGGCTCCGCATGAGGTGCTGCTGGTGCTGGACGGTTCCACGGGCATGAATGCGATGGTCCAGGCCCGAGAATTTCACAAAGCGGTGAAGCTGACGGGTCTGGTCATCACCAAGCTGGATGGCACCAGTAAAGGTGGCGCGGTCGTGGCCATTCAGCGCGAGTTGGGCATTCCGGTGAAGTTCATCGGAGTCGGCGAACAGGCCGACGACCTTCAGGCATTCAACGCTCGGGAGTTCGCCGAGGCCTTGTTTTCGGCCAAGGGCTGAACCCCTTCTGAGACGGATCCATGACTGTTGACGAGCGATTCATGGCTCAGGCCCTGACGTTGGCCAAACGGGCCTACGGTCAGACATCGCCCAATCCGATGGTCGGAGCCGTCTTGGTTCGGGGGGGCGAGGTGATTGGCCGCGGATGGCATCACCGGGCCGGCGCGCCGCATGCCGAGATCGAAGCCTTGGCCGATGCGGCTCGTCGCCAGCGATCCGTGTCTGGCGCAACGATTTACGTCACCCTGGAGCCCTGCTGCACCCACGGGCGCACGCCTCCTTGCACCGACGCGTTGATCAGGGCGGGTGTCTCGCGGGTGGTGGTTGCCGCTGTGGATCCCAATCCTCGCCATGCCGGTCATGGTTTGGTGCTGCTACGGGAAGCGGGGATTACGGTCGATTCAGGAGTGCTCGAGGCACAATCCCATCGGCTCAACGAAGCCTTCAACCACTGGATCGTGCATCGGATTCCCTGGGTGACGGCCAAGTCGGCCATGACTCTGGACGGCAAAATCTCCACCGCATCGGGCGAATCGAAGTGGATCACGGGTCCGCAATCGCGTGCCCATGCCCACCGGTTGCGCTTGGGTGTCGATGCCGTTTTGGTCGGCGTCGAGACGGTCTTGGCCGACAATCCGAGTCTGACCCTGCGGACGCAGCCCGGTTTTCGCCGGCCGGCGTGGTATCCCGTGAAGCGGCGAATCGTTCTCGATACCCGAGCTCGGACCCCCTTGGATTGCCAATTGGTCTCCGATGAGGCAAGGGCCAACACTCTCGTGGTGGTGGGCGAGTCGGCCGATCCAGCACAGATCTCAGCGTTGCAAGCCCAGGTGACGGTGATCCGAGCACCCGAGCGGGAAGGGCGAATAGACCTCCAATGGCTGCTGCCAGAGTTGGGTCGGATGGGCATCCTGCACGTACTGGTGGAGGGCGGAGGAACCGTGCTGGCCTCGTTTTTCGAGGCTGGTCTGGTGCATCGGACGGCTTTTTTCTATGCGCCACGGATCCTGGGTGGTGAGGAGTCTCGTCGGTCGGTAGCCGGACGTGGATTTCGATCGTTGGCGGAAGCTCCCCGTCTCGCCGATGTGGAATCACGGCGTTTTGGCGAAGATCTCTTTGTCACAGCGCGTGTGGTTCGGGCGACGCCGGGTTGAGTCTGGGAGGATTCCGTTGGACGCCGGATGCTTGCGCCGCAGATGGTTGCCCCAGGGCGAGTCATGGGCGGCGAATGCACTGAGAGATTTCTCGGGAAAGATTTGTCCGATGATCGATGGCCCACTGAATTGTTCCGGCTAAGGAGAAGAAAATGTTCACTGGATTGGTCGAAGAAACGGGGACCGTGCGTCGGGTCGAACCGGGGGAGGCTTCCGTTCGCCTGTGGGTGGATGCCCGGGTGACGGCCAAAGGGGCTCGGTTGGGAGACAGCATTGCCGTGAATGGGTGCTGCCTCACTGTGGTGGCCCGACGGGCTATCCGGGGCGGCGGAACCAAAGGAGGAGGTGCCGGGAGCTGCCTTGCCTTTGATCTCCTCCAAGAGACCTGGGACCGAACGAATTTGTCGGCCGTGAAACCGGGCTCTGCGGTCAACCTGGAGCGATCTCTAGCCGCCGGAGACCGCCTCGGCGGACACTTTGTCACCGGGCACATCGATGGCACCGGGAAAATCCGCACCTGGGAGCGTCGCGGACGGGATCACATTCTCGAAATCACAGCGCCCGCAGCCATTGGCCGCTATATGGTCTTCAAGGGATCCGTGGCCGTGGACGGGATCAGCCTGACCGTGGCGGACGTGTTTCGGGGCGGATTCCGTATCTGGATCATCCCGCATACTTATGAGGTGACCGCGCTGCGGGAAAGGCAGGTGGGCGATGTGGTCAATCTGGAGGCGGACATGCTCGGCAAGTATGTGGAGCGCTTTGTCCGGGCGCGAAAATGAAGAGCATCCTGCGTCCACGGGCGTTGCGACGCGGTGATGTCGTGGGTCTGGTGGCCCCGGCTGGGGCCCTGTGGCGGCCTGAGCGCGTGGAAGGGTGTGTCCGCTACCTGGAGGGGCTGGGTTACCGCGTCGAAGTCGGCGCCCATGCTCTGGGGAATGACGGTGCCTTCTCAGGTACCGACGAAGAGCGGTTGTCCGATCTCAACGGAATGCTCCGCGATCCCCGCATCCGGGCGATCATGGCTTTGCGGGGTGGTTATGGCACTCCGCGCCTGCTCGACCGGATCGACTATGCGGCGGTACGGCGGGATCCGAAGATCGTCGTGGGCTACAGCGACATCACGGCGCTGCAAATGGCGCTTTTTCGCAAGACCGGCTTGGTCAGTTTTTCTGGACCGCTCGGTGCGGTGGAGTTTGCCAGTGCTCCAGATCCCCAGACCGAGGAGAGCTTCTGGCGATTGGTGACCTCGCGGCGCACACGTGGGCGGATCCCGCTGCCCGATGATGAGCCGCTGGCGACCCGCCAGTCCGGCCTCGGTGAGGGGCCGTTGCTCGGGGGGTGCCTGTCGCTCGTGGTGGCCCTGCTGGGGACCCCGTTTTCTCCGGATTATCGTGGTGCGGTGGTGGCGTTGGAAGATGTGCATGAGCAGTTCCATCGAATCGACCGCATGATGACGCAGTTGCGCCTTGCCGGGGTGCTGGGTCGAGCCCGGGGATTGTTGCTGGGGCAATTCACCCATACCTCCGCGGCCGATCCGGCTCACCCTTTCCATGATTTGGAGGCGGTGTGGCAATCGGTCCTCCAGGGTGTTAAAGCGCCCATTCTGGCCCAGTTCCCGTATGGGCATGTGCCGCGGAAGGTTACGTTGCCCTGGGGGATTCCGGTTCGCGTGGATGGCAAGAAGCAGACGGTGTCGCTGCTTGAGACGCCGGTGGTTTAGCAAATCCCGGCTTTGGCTTGTTCGGATCGCCGCCATCGGAGCAGGTCAGTGTCCCGATGAAAAAAGCGCGGCCCTCTTGCGAAGGCCGCGCTTTGGAAGTTTCCCAAGGGAAACGGGGGGACTTAGTAGTCCATGCCGCCGCCGCCGTGGTGAGGATCAGCCGCCGGCTTTTCCTTCTTCTCCGGGATCTCGGTGATCACGGCTTCGGTCGTGAGCAGCAGACCCGCGATGGAGGAGGCGTTCTGCAGGGCAGAGCGGGTCACCTTCTTCGGATCGACAACGCCGGCCTTGACCAGGTCTTCGTACTCGCCGGTGGCGACGTTGTAGCCTTCGTTGCCCTTGCGGCGCTTGACTTCCTGAACGATCAGGCCGCCTTCGACACCGGCGTTGCGGGCCAGCTCGCGGAGCGGGGCCTCGATGGCGCGGCGAACGATGTCCACGCCGATTTGCTCGTCGACAATGCTCAGCTTGAGGGCCTCGATAGCCGGGAGGGTGCGGATGAGGGCCACGCCGCCGCCGGCGACGATGCCTTCTTCGACGGCCGCACGGGTCGCGTGCAGGGCGTCTTCGACGCGGGCCTTCTTCTCCTTCATCTCGGTCTCGGTCGCGGCACCCACGTGGATGACGGCGACGCCACCGGCCAACTTGGCAAGGCGCTCCTGGAGCTTCTCGCGGTCGTAGTCGCTGGTGGTCTCTTCGATCTGGCGGCGGATCTGGTTGACCCGGCCCTGGATCTCGGAGTTCTTGCCATGACCCTCGATGATGGTGGTGTTCTCCTTCTCGACCACCACGCTCTTGGCGCGGCCGAGGTCGGAGAGCTCGAGGCTGTCGAGCTTGATGCCGAGGTCTTCGGTGATCAGACGGCCACCGGTGAGGATGGCGATGTCTTCGAGCATGGCCTTGCGGCGGTCACCGAAGCCCGGAGCCTTGACGGCGCAGACGTTGATGGTGCCACGGAGCTTGTTCACCACGAGGGTGGCGAGGGCTTCGCCTTCGACCTCTTCGGAGATGATCAGCAGCGGCTTGCCGGTCTTGGCGACCTTCTCGAGGATCGGGAGCAGGTCCTTGAGGGAGCTGATCTTCTTCTCGTAGAGGAGGATGTAGGCGTCGTCCTGCTTGACCTCAAGGGTCTCGGCGTTGGTGACGAAGTACGGGGAGAGGTAGCCCTTGTCGAACTGCATGCCCTCGACGACGTCGAGGGTGGTCTCGATGGACTTGGCCTCTTCGACCGTGATGGTGCCATCCTTGCCGACCTTGTCCATGGCCTCGGCGATGATGTCACCGATCGCGGTATCCCAGTTGGCGGAAAC
>CANHYD010000065.1 GCA_947464705.1 Verrucomicrobiota bacterium
GGTTGCGAAGCCCGTCCCGAGGGGGAAACGAACTGCACGGAATACTTCTTCATGAAGCTCGACTGACGAAGCTTGGGGATCATCCCGATCCGCTCCAACGGCGGATAGGTGAAGGGGATCATCGACTCTCCAATATGGTAGCGGGGAAACTTCTCCCGCTCGATCACCAAAACTCTGCGACCGTGCATGGCCAAAGCAGTCGCCGTGGAGCAACCGGCGGGACCCGCCCCAATGATCACCGAATCGTAGTTTTCCACCTTTTTCATACGCAGACGTATTATTTCCTGAAATCAGAGGTACTCCAGTCTGCCGGACTTGCAAGGGACAGATTCGGGAAAGTCGCCCCTCCGCGGGTGGGTCTGCCCTGAAAACGGCAGCGCCGCCGTGAAACACGGCGGCGCTGCGATCAAAAAACCCTGGAAAACCGTTATTTCTTAGGAGCCTCGGACTTTTTCTTCTGCTCGGCGGCCTCCTTCTGGAGACGCTCGGCATCGGTCGACTTGATCACCTCGATCTGGGCGCCCTTTTTCAGATCGTCGGCACTCGGCACCTTGATGATGTCGCTGGTGACGCTGCTAGGGAGCGGAGGCGCGACCTGCGGCTTCACCGACAGCAGGTCCACTTCGAAGATGAGCGTGGAATGCGGCGGAATCTTCGGGGGAGAACCGTTCTGCCCGTAGGCCAGTTCCGAAGGGATGACAAACTGGTACTTCGAGCCTACCGGCATGAGCTGGAGACCTTCGGTCCATCCCTTGATGACCCGGCTCAAGCCAAAGCTGGCTGGCTGCCCACGGGAATAAGAACTGTCGAACTCCGTGCCATCGACCAGCGTACCGCGGTAATGGACCTCCACGACGTCATCGCCCTTGGCCTTGGCGCCCTCGGCCGCCTTGAGCACCTTGTACTGAAGACCACTGGCCGTGACTTGAACGCCTTCCTTGGTCTTGTTGGCAGCCAAGAACGCCTCACCGGCTACCTTCGCTTTCTCGCCGTCTTCCTTGCGTTTTTCCTCGGCCTTCTTGCGGATCTCGGTGCTGTAGTTCCGCAGGATCACATTAGCCTCACCGTCGGTGATCACGGTCGGTTTACCGCGGAGAGCCTCCGAGAACGCCTTGATGACAATCTCGGCATCGTGCTCGTAGTTCCCGCGCGACAACTGGCGCTTGATGTCTCCCGCCAACAGCACACCCATCGCATAGCTGTGCTTCTCCAAGTCGGTCTTGAACTTGCCAGCCCCGGGATCCGCCGGTGCATTGGTGGAGGCACCCAAAGCGGGGGCGGTCGGGGACACCTTAACGGCGTTATTCTGCCCCAGCACTGAACCGGCTAGGACGCTGGACAGTAGGAAGATCGGAAGTGTTTTCATGTCAGCCTGCATGCTCTGCCCCGTGCTCAACGGCATACTTCAGGGCGGTTGTTGAAGACCGATTTACCAACCCCTTCCCCCAAAGTCGAGCCCAGGCCGCAGCCAAGGATCTTCGGGTGGAGTCTACTCGAGGGAATCAAACGCGGGGCGAGACCTTTGAGGCTTAAAATCCCTTTCCACCGCTGACTGACGCCGCAGGAATTCATCGATCCCAAACGCGCCCCCAGCGGCAGCAGCGGGATCGAGCCGGAGCGAGCATTGAAGGCAAACACCCAAAAAGGGGCCTCGTCAGTTGGACAATGCCTTGCAGGCCCGGTGCCCTCACCGGGCGGCCTGCAAGAGCCAGACGCCGGGTCAGGAGACCCGGCCTACAGGGACCTCGTCGGTTAGGCAATGCCTTGTAGGCCCGGTGCCCTCACCGGGCGGCCCGCAAGAGCCAGACGCCGGGTCAGGAGACCCGGCCTACAGGAGCCTCGTCAGTTGGACAATGCCTTGCAGGCCCGGTGCCCTCACCGGGCGGCCTGCAAGAGCCAGACGCCGGATCAGAAGACCCGGCCTACAGGAGGGCGCGAGCCGGAGCCCGTGACGGTTTGCCTTGGCCGCTCCATCGACGAAGCTCAGCCTTGCCACTGATGACAGTTCGCAGGCCCATCCAAAACGGTCCGGGAACAGCCATGGTGCGTCATTGTCACCCGGGTCTGGCGGCTTGGCTTCGTTGGCCCACTCTCCTGTGCCTGTTGGCTGGCTGGCTGCCGATTTTGTCGGCACCGGTCGAGGTTGTGCCGGGCAAAGACCGCACCTTCCGGGCTGGAGTCACCTACCTCGTCGGGGGACCGGTCCGATTGGAGGGATCCGTGCGCTTTGAAGCGGGCTGCGTGCTGAAGTTCCTGCCAGGACGTTTGGCAGGCTTGGAGTTGCAGAAAGAAGCCCGAGTCTCGTGGCAGGCGACCCCCGAGGCGCCCATCGTATTCACCGCCTCCGACGATGATTCGGTGGGAGAACCTGTGCCGGGCTCGAAGGGAAAGCCCGCCGCAGAACCCTATGCCGACGTGGCCCTGTCGGTGAATGGTGCTTACTTGGAATCCGGCCAGTCCCGCTGGAATGACTTCCGCATCTCCCATGCCCGGGTGGCCCTGCGCTGGAACAAGACGACCGCCGCCCTGTGGCATTTCCAGGTGCAGCATTGCGAGATCGGCATCGAATCGACCGACAGCACCCTGGCCCTCCGCAACGGCCTCTTTCATCGAGTAAAAACCCCCTTCAGCGACCTCAGGTCGAGCCGGGTGAACGGCCAGCAACTCACCATCGCCCGCGCCGAAGTCCTCAACCGCAAAGCGGTGGGCTCCTCCCTCGAATTGCTCCGCTGCGTCATTGGGGAGGTGGCCGATTCCCAGGGCTACACCCATGCCTCGACCGACGGAAATCCCAATGCCGTCATCCCCACCACGGTCACCGATGCCTTTGTCGAAGCGGCCGGTTCACTGTACCTGCCCCCGGGCAGCCGCCGGATCCGCCCTGGGTTCTGCCACAGCCTGCTGGACCCCGAATTGGCCGCAGTACTTCCGACCATGACGGTCCTCCCGCCAGAACGGTTGCCCCCGCGGGTCACCCAGGCGCTCTACCTGCAACCCCGCGCCATCCGGGACCAAGCACTCCCAGAAGCCGGAGGCATCAACCCGATCAAGCTGGGCTTCCACCACTGGCCCATCGACTACTGGGTCGACGAGACCACCGTGAGCAATACCGTGGTGACACTGGCGGCGGCGGCGGTGCTTCACGAAGCTCCCGGCCGAGGATTCCGCTGGATCGGGTCGGGCGCGCTCAGGCGCGAAACGGAGACTCCAGAATCGACGGCTGCGCCCAAAAAACGCCCAGTCCCCGGTCGCGGCGATCGTGACAGCGACGGGCGCAACGACCTGGAGGAATACTTCGATGGCACCGATCCTGAGAACCCCTTCTGTGCCCTGCCCCGCATCTTGGCCTCCTTCGGATTCGACACCGATCGATTCGAGTCCGGGGATGGATTGCTACCCCTGCCCGGCTCCTCCGCCTCGCGCGAACCCTCCTTCGACCGCAGCGCGGCGGGATTCCACCGGACCGGGCAAGTGCTGCGTTACCCACTGATTGGGACTCGCGACGGAGTCACCCGAACCAACCTACAACCGCGCCACGGATCGATCGCCCTCGACTACTCGCCGGACTGGTTCCATGGCGCGACCAACGACGCCCCGGGTGCCGACTGCGTCCTTTTGGAGGCTCCGGGGTTGCGGGTGGTCATTGATGGCGAAGGGCGGCACTGGGGGATCAGCCGGGTCTCTGAAAACTTCCAGCAGACCCTCTGGTCGCCGCTGCCCCGATCAGCCAATCAATCCAACCCCTTCGCGGGACGAACCAACTGGACCCTGCGCTTCTCGTTCAGCGCAGACACCTTCGATCACCTCCCGCGGGAATCCCACTCACGCCAACCCAGCCCGCGTGATGACGGCAACACCTTTAGCCTGGGCAATGCTCTCGACGGCCAATCCCCGGCACTGGGCCGATTGGACCGGGTGCTCGTCCGCAACCATCTGGTGCCCGGAACCCTCGGCCATCCCGGCCCAGCCAACGGAATCGTCCGGAGCGATCGTCGCCCACTGGAGGCCGACGACACCGAGCGGATTTCTGGAGAGTCTCTTGCCTCGGGTATCCGGCTGACCTTCCAACGCGACTGGGAAGGCGACGGCGATCAGGGCGGACTTTATCCAATCGCTCGGAGATCCTGGGGGCCCAATCCCACCGTCTGGGAGATTATCGATCGCGATGCCCGCACCTCGATCTTCACCGACACGACCGCTCGACCGGGGCAGACCTACGGTTACCGAGTCCTGCGCAACGGCCGGCCACCGCTGGAACTTTGCGTGGCCCATGATACCCCGCCCCCATCCAACCGCGGCCGGGCTCTCTTGCTGGTGGATGAGACCCTCGCCCCACACCTCACCGCCAGCTTGGCCCGCTACCGGGCCGACCTCATCGCCGACGGCTGGGAAGTCGTCCAGCACCCGGTGCCCCGCCACGTGGACGCCGACCCGCAAGACTTCGATTGCCGGCGTTATGACGCCGAAGCGCTTCCGAAGAACCGGGCCAATCTGCTGGCCATCAAATCGCTCATCCGTCGTGAGTACGAGGCCCATCCCGGCCGCACCCAGGTCGCTGTGCTCATTGGTCATCCCACCATTCCCCAGAGCGGCTGGGCCGCGGAGGATGGCCATGTAAATTGTGAGGATCCGGCGGGCATCCATCTGGGAGCCTGGCCGGCCGACCTCTTCTACGGCGACCTCACCGGAACTTGGACCGACACCCAATCCTTCAAGACCGGTTGCCCGGATTGTCCGCGCAGCCAATGCGTCTATTGCATTCTGGGCAACGAGGCGGGCGATGGCCGCTGGGACCAGAACGATCTCCCCCGGGAACCCGACGGCAGCCCCGGGCGTATCGAGGTGCCGCTGGGACGTATCGACTTCGCTCGGCTCTCCCACTTCGACAGCCGATTTGCCGATCTCAAGGGGAATCCCAAAAACGCTCTCGAAGTCGAGGTCGCCCTGCTGGACCGCTACTTCGACAAGGCCTGGCGTTATCGACGCGGCCTGATCCCCTTCCAAGACTCCGCGATCGGATACGCAAATGTTCTGGGCGCTCTGGTCGATCGGAATCTGGTGCACATCGCGCCCCGCTTGGGCCAGTCAGAACCTCTGCAGCCGGCCGCCTGGAACACCGATGTCTTTCAGGATGGACCGACCGTTCGCTGGGGCTTCCAGACCGACTACTCGCACTTCGGGGTCCTGGGGATGACCGGGGCGGCCAAGCCCGGCCACAGCCACTTCGCCAAGAATGTCGCCTGGAAACGGCCGGGAGATATCCCGCGAGTCGCCTTCCTCTTCGCCTTCGGCTCCTTCCTCGGCCAGTGGTACAGCGGCTATGGTGAAGACTTCTTGCGGACCTGCCTGGCCACCGAGAACTCGGTGCTGTTGGCCGGCACCGCCTACGCCTTCGCGCCTTGGATCACCGACCGGGTGCATGCCGGGGCGCCGGTCCACGCGCTGCTCACCGATTCGGCCGAACGCAATGCCTCGGTGAATGCCCGATTGACCTTCCTGCTGGGAGACCCCTGCCTGCTGGAGCACCCGCTCCAAGCCCCATCGGCGTTCCATGCCAGAACCCAGGCCGGCGTCACCGAACTCACCTGGACCGCCTCGCCCGAGGCCACCGGCGGATACCGTATCGATTCGGCCCCAGCCAACGACTCCGCCACGTGGACACAAGTCCAAGAACTGCCCCCGGAGACCACGAGACTCCGCCTGGAGTCCGGTGCCGGCGGCAAAACATTCCGCCTTCGGGGTCTGGGCAGCGTGACCAACAGGTCCGGCCGGTATCGGCAGTGGACCGCCCCCAGCTATGCTCAGCCCTGATCCGGACCCCGTGTTTCGGTCTGGAGCCGTTGGCCCTGTACCTGCTAGCACTTCTGTTGTTACCAACCGCTTTGGATACCATGAAACTGCTTTATGTCGGGTGGATACTGGGGATGGCCTTGGGGGGCCTCCGGGGGGAGGCCGAGACGCCCGACATCCTGTCCCTGACTTGGACCAACGGGAGGCCGACTCTGGAGTTTCGCCTGGTGCCCTCGGCCTCCGATTACCGAGTCCGAAGCACGGCCACACTCGGGACGCCAGGCAGCACCGTGCCAGGAAAACACTCAGGCACCGTCTGGACCGCCGAGGCGGCCGCAGCCGGTGATTCGGGCTTCTACCGCCTGGAAGCAATACCGCTGGCCGCCGAAACAGTCCGCGCCAGCACGCTACTCAACCGCATCGCCTATGGCCCGACGCCGGACGATCTGGATCGACTGGCCGCCCTCGGTACCGACGCCTACATCGAGGAACAATTGGCTCCGGAGAAAATCAGCGAAAACCTCGATGAACCTGCCGGAAGCGATCCCGTCTGGCGAAAAGTCACCATCACAGGAACCGGCTCCTCCTCCAGACTCTACGTGTATCTCAGCGGTGCGGGCGATGCCTACCTCGACGACTTCCGACTGGTGGCTGGGACTTCGGACACAGGCACCGCCCCCAACTTGCTCATCAACGGCGACTTCGAGCAACCGCTGGCGGCCGCCAACTGGAGCACTACCGCCAACTCGGTGAATTCGGCCCGAACCACGGACTTCGTTCACGGGGGCAACGCCTCCTTCCATCTGGTCCAAGCCGCAGCCGGAAGCACCGGCACCGACGCGGTGGTCCAAACAATTCCAACAGCGCTCAATGCCTCGACGACCTACACGCTCAGTTTTTGGTACCTGGCCCAAGCTTCAAACCTGCAACTGACTGTCCGGCTCAGCGGCAGCGGCATCGCTTTCACCGCTCCTCTACGAGGCGATGCCGAATCACCGGCCCCCTACTATGCCCGACTTCAGAACGGCACCGCCACCATCGCCGATCTACGGGCCTGGCATGTGCTCCATGCCGTGCAGTCCCGACGCCAACTGGCACAAATTTTCCAGCAATTCTTGGAGAACCACTTCGTCACCGAATACTCCAAAGGGCTGACCTACTTCGATGAACGGGCCGGTTTGCCCAACGCCTGGTCGGGCCCGGAATCCACCCGTCAGGAGTTCCAGGAGAACCTCCGCTGGCGCCAGGCCTTCCAGAATCCCCGTTGCACCTTCCACGATCTCCTGAAGATCAGCGCCGAGAGTCCGACGATGATCATCTACCTCGACACCGTCCTGTCGCGCGGCGACTACAACACCACCACCAAGACCAACCGCATCGCCAACGAGAACTACGCCCGCGAACTCTGCGAACTCTTCGCGTTCGGCGTAGACAACGGCTACGACCAAGGCGACATCGAGCAAATCTCCCGAGCCTGGACCGGATGGACCGTCGAACTCCTGTCCACCAACCAAGCAGCCAATCCGTTCGCTCCCAGAACCACGGTGATGATCAATTCCGGGCTCACCAACGCCACGGAACGCAACAGTGTCACCAACCTCGCCGGGCTCTGGTCCTTCCGCTATCGCACGGACCGCCACGATTCCCGGGTCAAGTGGGTCTTCCATGAACGGGATGCCACCGGAAACATCCTCACCAACTCGCCCAAGACCGTGCCCGCCCGATTCGGGCCTCCCTGGGCCGGCCGATCCTATGGCTTGAGGCTCAACAATGGTGCCACCACCAACGGCATTCAGGACGGTTATCAAATCCTCCGGCACATGGCCGACCAACCCTTCACCCAAGAATACCTTTCGGTGAAGCTCTGTCGGTTGCTGGTGCACGACAATTTCCACCACGGCTACGACTTCACCGATGCAGAGACCTCGCCCGAAGAATCCCTGGTCCACCAGTGCATGCTGGCTTGGGAAGCTCCCTCAAACGGCGGACCCAAAGGCCAGATGCGAGAGGTGCTGCGAGTCATCCTGAAGAGCGATCTCTTCCGCAACCCGAACACCGCGGCCGCCAAAGTGAAGACACCGCTGGAGTTTGCAGCCTCCACCCTGCGGGCGTTCCGGGCCGTGAAGCCTGACGGAGGCACCACAGCCTCGGTGGACGCCCCCAACCTCGTCGCCTCCGGCGGACTGCTCGACCGGGCCGGCCGCATGCGCCTCTTCGACCGGGCCGAGCCCGACGGGTATGCCGAAGATGCCGGCGGCTGGATCAGCGCAGGCACCCTCGGTGAGCGGTTGCGCTATGTGCAGTCATTGGCCTTGGCTGGTGCGGGTTTGGCGAGCGGAACCGGCGTCCGCAGCTCACCCGATTCCTTGGGCTCGAGCCGGATGGACCCCTCCGCACTCCTGGCCCTTCGACTGACCAACGAGACCAACCGATCGGCCGAGGCCGTCTCCGATGAGCTGCTCCGCCTGCTCTTCCCATCGGAAGGAGCCGGCAACCTCCGTCAATACCGGGCCCTCGCCATCCAGTTTCTCAACACCGCAGACAATGGCACCACCGCCTCTAACTTTTCGAGCCTAGTCCCGGGAACCAAGGAGTATGACGGGCGTGTCCGGGGTCTGGCCGCCCTGCTGCTAAGTTCACCCCGCTTTCAGGAACAATGAGGTCCGGCCACCCACCGCAGACACCGAGGCAACGACACCGCGCCATGAACACGCCCCACATTCTCACCCGCCGAAACTTCTTCAGCACCGCCACCGGCCTGGCGGCCACGGCCGCCCTCAGTTCGTTGACCGACGTACCGCTCTTCGTCCAGAAAGCGCTCGCGGAAGGCGGCCTCGGACAACCCGATGCCAATGGTCGCGTCAAGAAACTGCTCTTCATCTTCCTGCGCGGAGCCAATGACGGCCTCAACAACGTCATCCCCCACGGCGACGACGCCTACGGCCCCAAGATCCGCGACAACATCGCCATCCCGATCGATCCCACACAAAGCTGGAACGTTCAGGGCAAGGCACTGTTTCCCGAGGCGGGCACCACTGGAGCAACGTTCGCCTATCCTTACTCCCTGCCGCTGGGCAATGGATTTGCTGGCCTGCATCCGGCGCTCAAGTTCCTAACGCCGGTTTACAACGCAGGAGAATTGGCCCTCATCCACCGGGTGGCCTACCCGCAGCAATCGCGTTCGCATTTCGACTCTCAGGCCTACTGGGAGACCGGGGCTCCGCGGGCCAATATGGTGAAGGACGGCCTGCTCTACCGAGCGATGGTCGAGTCGGGGCGTCCCGGAAAAAACTCGCTGACCGGCGTCTCCTTTCAAAATTCGCTACCGCTCCTCCTGCGCGGATCCCGCGCGGCGATGACGAATTTGTCCGATCCAACCCGCTACGACCTGCTGGGTGTTCCCAACACTCTCGAAGGCAATCTCAAGGCGACCCAAGCCCTCCAAGCAGCCACCGGTTCGGCCTTTCCCGGCAAGGTCAATCGGGACCTCCTCCAGCAGCAGTACGAGAACATGCGGCGTACGTTGGAGATCTTCGCGGGCATCGATTTCAGCGAGACCGGCAACACCTTCGTCGACGGCGACAACACCGACGGCAACAAACCGTATCATCTGTTCCCGACCAGCAACGCCAAGAACGGAGCCGGACCGTCCGGGAACACCAATCCCGGCTACGTGGTTCCCACCTCCGCCTACGGCTACTTCAACCAACTCAAGTCGGCGGCACTGGTCCTGAACAAGACCGATGCCCTCGTGGCCGGCACCCAAATCGACGGTTGGGACACCCACAGCAACCAAGGCGGCGTCACAGGTGCCCACGCCAACTTGTTGCAGCGGGTCGGCTGGTCAATCTACGCGCTCCGGCAGTATTTCCGCCGCTATGCCGACCAGTGCCGCTGGGACGACCTGGTCATCGTGACCTTGTCGGAGTTCGGTCGCACCACCATCGA
>CANHYD010000066.1 GCA_947464705.1 Verrucomicrobiota bacterium
CACGAGGCTGGCGCGGCCCAGATTGCCCCCGCGCCACGGTGCTTTCGATGGCACGGCTGTATGCAGGATTCGCAAGGATCGCGAGTCTCCGGAAAGGATTGAGACACCCGAGGTGCTGGGCGGGATCGTCCGCAATTCGGTGCTGATCCGGTCCATGACCAGACGGACCGCGGACAAGGCGTCTGCCTTGCGCAGGATCTCTTCTCGGAGCACGGCGGACTGCTGGTAAAACATCAGGACTCCCGAGAACAACCCGACGCCGATGACGATCGCAAGAACCACCTCGATGAGGGTGAAGCCTCGAGAGCCGATGCTGTTCTTGGCGGAGATCCTCATGGTGCCGGAACGGTGTCGTCCAAAGAGGGTTGTTCCGCGGTGGAGATTCCCCTCGAAGGGGTGAGGATGACTTGGGCCAGTCGGCGCACCAGTTCTGGGTCGGTATGGCGGATGACGATTTCGTGCGGCGATCCCGGCGTGTCACCACCCGGCGGGATGATTTGCCACGTCCAGTTGGTAAAGGGGGCATCGAAGGGTGCGGGGCCCAAAACACCCGGCGAGCGGAGCCCGGTCTCCATCTCAGCAACCACTGAGGCTGCCAGGTTGTCGGCATGCACTCCCAATCGTAGGCGTTCCTCGCTGTCGATGGCCGACCGGAGAGCACTGCTGACAATTGCGGCTGCGGCGACGAACAGAACCAGTGCCAACACCACCTCCAGCAGCACCGCGCCTTGGGCCGGTCTGGGTTGATAATGAGACCGATTCAGCATCACGGGGACTGGGGACTCGCGGGGCTGAGGACTTGGGACGCCGGAGCGATGCCGCTGTAGAAGTGGACCGCTCAGCGTCGGGATTTGGCCGTCGCCGCTGAATCAGCCATTTGGGAAGCGGTTTGCTGGGAGGAACGGATGGATTCGGAGCCGGGGTCCGAGGCGGAGGGGGCTTCTTTCCAGCGGCGGCGGGTCGTTCCGGTGACACTCTCGAGGTGAACGGCCACCTCTCGGGAGTCGTCGCTGTCGCGGGATGCCAAAACAATCGTGGCTCCGTCACAGGAGCCGTCTGGGTAGAAGGTGATGGTGGCTTCACCTGGGTTGGTGCCACCGGCGGATGCGCGCGAGGAGGTTTCAGAGAAGGCCCCGAAACCCATGTCCGAGTCCGATGCGGTGTTGGATATGAGGTTGGCGTCGCTGGACAACGGACTGTTGGGCAGTTCCAGACTGTCCGGGGATGAGGAGGTCCGCATTTGCGAGTTGCCGCCGCCTTGAGAGTCGAGGGTTGCCGCGTCTTCGTGGCTCTCCGAATTCTTGGATTCACGACCCACCGAGCGGATTTCCACCAGTTCAGAGACATCGGCCACATCACCGGAAAGAGAGGGAATGGATTCGAAGACTCCCGGTGCGCGTGCGGGATCCGCCTCCCAAAGAATGCTCAGGGAATTGAGGGGTTCGTCGCTATTGCCGCCGCCAACAGAAGCCGATGGGTCCGCGGAGGAATTCGAGGACGAGGAAGCCTCGGCGGTGGTCACCACCACTTGGACCTTGCGACCGGTGTTGGCCGCGTGAGCCCGGGCGAACCGCATGGCTGTCTCCAACCGCTCCACTCCTTCATTAAGCTGGGCACTTCGCTGAAGGCTGGAAAACCCAAAGACGGCCGCCCCCATCAACCCGGCCAGCAAGGTGACGGCCAACAGCAGCTCCACGAGAGTGAAGCCACCGCGCCGAGACCGAGACTGGAAGGGGAGAGACCTCATCGACTCAGTTAATTGGCGGAGCCGCCGGTATTGCCGCTAGCACTGGCACCACCAGCACCCGAGGTGTCGGACTCGGTGGCCATCTTGATGTCGTCGTCATTGTCCGGTTGACCATCCGGACCCACGGAATAGAGCTTGTAGGGCAGGGCAGACTTGGCGCCATCGGCTGCCTGGGAACGATCCACCACTTCGTAGCGCAGAGGGAATCCCCACGGATCATCCAGGCGAGTGCCGGGTTTCAAGTAAGGGCCTTGCCATTTCTCTCCTTGGCGCTCGTTTTCGAACGTAGGCTTGGTGAGCAGTGCATTCAATCCGCCTTCTTGCTCGGTCGGATAGTGACCGAGGTTTAAGCGGTAGGTGTCTAGAGCACTGGAGAGGTTGTTGAGCAGCAACCGGGTGGTGTTTTTTTCTGCACCTTCTTGTTGAGGTAGCACAAACACCACCAAAGCACCTGCCAAAAGCAGGATGATGACGATGACCAACAGGATTTCGATGAGCGTGAAGCCTGCGGCTTTGCGGACGCGACGAGCGGCGGATGGTAACGAGAGTCTCATGCGGTTCAGAACTGAATCCTAATGGCTGCTGACGGGTCGCGCCTAGAGACAATTCAATCCAATTTCATTTCGGTTTAGAAAAGGACGGTGGGCCGGAATGCTCTTCAGGGAGACCCATGAAACAAAAAGACCGGAACCCCAGGGTTCCGGTCTGATCGGAGATCGTTGATGCTGTCTGAGGCCTACCACCGCATGTCGGCCACCGTGCGGCCGGCCGGGATAAACGGCAGCACGTGCTCGGTGTACGGCGTGATGATGTCCAGCACGTAGGGGGTTTCGGCAGCTAGCATCCGCTCCAAGGCGGCGCGCAGGTCCTTGCGGTACACCACGCGTTCGCAAGGCACACCGAAGCTGGTGCACACCTTGACGTAATCAGGATAAATGCCCGACCGATTGTCCGGGTTGCCGAGATAGGTGTGGCCTCGATTGCCATCGAAGAAGTTGTCCTCCCATTGCACCACCATGCCCAGATGCTGGTTGTTCAGCACGATGGCCTTGGCGGCGATCTTCTCGACATGGGCGGTGGCCAGTTCCTGAATGTTCATCAGGAAGGATCCATCGCCATCGATGTCGATCACTTGCTTGTCGGGGCGGGCCACCTTGGCGCCCAGGGCGGCCGGGTAACCGTAGCCCATGGAACCGAGACCAGCGCTGGTGATGAACTGGCGGGCAAACTTGTACTTGTACCACTGACCGGCCCACATCTGGTGCTGGCCGACGCCGGTGGTGATGATCGCCTCGCCCTTCGTGAGTCGCCACAACTCCTCGATGACCATCTGAGGCAGGATGTATTCCTCGCCTTCCTTGTGGAACGGCTTGATGTGGGCCGAATCGACGATTTGACCCTCGGTCGTGTAGCGGAACGGGGCCTTGGCCTTCCATTCGGCCACTTGGCTATGCCAGGCGGGGAAGGTCTTCTGGATGCCCTTGCGTTGGGCGATCAGCGCGTTCATGCGCTGCAAGGCGTCCTTCAGATCGCCATGGATGGCGAGGTTGGCGCGCTTGTTTTTGTGGTGCTCGGAGGGGTCGATGTCCAAGTGGACGATGGTGGCTCCCTTGGCGAATTCGCTGAAGGCCCCCGTCACGCGGTCATCAAAGCGGACACCGAAAGCCAGCAGCAAATCGCATCCGTCTTTGAGCTTCACCATCGGCTCGGACGGATCCTTGCGCTGGGCGTACTCTCCATTGACCGCCCAGTTGGCGAACGCCGCTCCGTGCATGCCCAGCCAGCGCAGGGACAGCGGGTGCTCCTCGGGGAAGCCGCCGATGCCCATCAGCGTGGTGGTCAGGGGAATTTGGGTGGATTCAGCGAATTGCAGCAACTCGGCCGAGGCTCCGGCCGTGATGATACCGCCACCGCTGTAGATCACCGGTCGTTCGGACTTCTCGATGAGCCCGATGATCTCATTGAGTGCCAGTTCGTCGGCGGCCACCCGGTCGGTGTATCCACGCAGGCGGGCCTTGACCTCATCCATGGTGGGCCACACGGGACGAGCCTTTTGCTGCTGAACATTCTTGGGGAAGTCCAGGACCACGGGGCCGGGACGGCCGCTCTGAGCGATGTAGAAGGCCTCCTTCACGATCCGCGGGATATCATTGATATCCGTGATCAGGTAAGAGTGTTTCACGATCGGCAGCGTCACGCCGATCATGTCCGTCTCCTGAAAGGCGCCGCGACCGATCATCGACTGAGCCACCTGGCCAGTGATGGCGATCAGGGGGCACGAATCCACGTAGGCGTCGGCGATGGCCGTCACCAGATTGGTCGCTCCGGGACCGCTGGTCGCCATGCACACGCCGGCCTTGCCGGTGGCCCGGGCATAGCCTTCGGCGGCGAAGCTGCCGCCTTGTTCGTGACGGGGCAGGATGGTGCGGATCTTGGACTTCGTGAGCGACTGGTGGATCTCCATGCTCGCGCCGCCGGGATACGCGAAGATGACTTCGCAGCCCTCGCGCTCCAGCGCCTCGACAAAGATGTCGCGCCCGAACATCAGGGGGCCGATGTCTTTGTTGCTGTTGGTCTGATTGCTCTGCGTCGGGGTGGCCGTGCTCATATAGTGTGTCCTTGTTCTTGGCCGGTGGTCGTGGATTTCCCTGTTTGGAACAAAAAACCCACGACCGTCGCCGGCCGTGGGTTCTTGTGAAAGCTGCATCAAGCGTTACGACAAGTCCCATCGGCGGCCGGTGGGCCACCTACCAGTACGGGTACTACGTTGTTCGTTTCGCTCATGACGATGGAATAAAGTGGCCTGAACAGGCCGGAGTGGTCAAGCCCAAGCCCGGGGTCGTTGTCAATCAGTGCCTTGCCGCGGGAGAAGCGCTGCGGTTTGATCTGCGGCCACATGGAATGCCTCCCCGGTTTCCGCGAATTCTATCCTGAGCCTCTGCCTCTCAAGGACGCATGGTCCTGCGATGCGCGCAATCACCTCTTCGACGCCTGGCGGCAGACCGCCCGTTGCTACGGATTCCGAGAATACGATGGGCCTCCACTGGAGCCGCTCGAACTCTACACGGCCAAATCCGGGGCCGAGATCGTGGGGCAGTTGTTCAACTTCGTGGACAAGGGTGACCGGGCTGTTTCGATGCGTCCGGAGATGACGCCGACGGTAGCCCGGATGATTGCCGCGGCGGAGCGGGCCTACAAAAAACCCATCAAATGGTTCTCGATGCCGCAGCTCTTTCGCTACGAGAAGCAGCAGCGCGGCCGTCTCCGGGAACACTTCCAGCTGAACTGCGACATTTTCGGCGAGGCCGATGTCGCCGCGGACGCCGAGATCATCGCCCTGCTGATTGATGTCCTGCGCCGTCTCGGGCTGGACTCTCAAGATGTGGTGATCCGACTGAGCAGCCGCCAGGCATGGCAGCGTTTCTACGAATCGCGTCAGGGTGATCCGGCCCGGGCCTACGAGTTCTATCAGGTCATCGACAAGATCGAGCGTGAGAAACCCGATGTCACCGCCGAGAAGCTCCGGTCCTTGAGCATCGATGTGGCGGATGTCCGCAGCTTTATTGAGGCTGGAGTGCCGACTCCCGAACTGCAGGCAGTGCTCGACAATCTTTCTGCCCGTGGGCTCCGCGATTATGTCGCTGTGGACTACAACGTGATCCGTGGCTTGGCCTATTACACCGGGGTCGTTTTCGAGGCGTTTGATCGCAAGGGCGAATTCCGAGCCATCGCCGGCGGTGGTCGGTACGATCAGTTGGTGAAGCTGCTGAGCCACGGCAAGGTGGACTTGCCCGCGTTGGGTTTTGGCATGGGCGATGTGGTCCTGCTCGAGTTGCTCAAGGCCCGAGGCAAGCTGCCGTCCTTCAACGCGGGGTTGGACTGCGTGGTGATTGTCGAAGACGAGTCTCTCCGTGCCGAGTCGTTGCATTTGGTTCAGCAACTGCGCCAGATCGGACGTGGGGTGGAGTACAGCCTGACTCCGGCCAAGGGAGACAAGCAGCTCAAGCGAGCCCTGGAATTGGGAGCCCGCTATGGCCACTGGGTTCAGCGCGACGCCCACGGAAAGATCGTCTATCGCACTCGCCACCTGGTCAGTCGGTGTGAGTTGACCGGCGACCTGAAATCGGCACTGACCACGAGTGATCCTTTGAGATAGTTCGATAGCCCCCTCCCGGATTCGGCCATGGCGTTCCTGTCGTTCCACGCGATCTCCAAGGCCTACCCGGGGGTTCAGGCTCTCTCGGAGGTGTCGTTTTCCGTCGCGGAGGGCAGTTGCCACGCCCTGATGGGTGAAAACGGTGCGGGCAAGAGCACCTTGGGAAAGATTCTGGCAGGCATCGCGGTAGCAGACGTCGGGGAGATCCGGTTGAGGGGTGTCCCCATCTGCCCCCGGAATCCGGGTGAGGCGAGGGCGCTGGGCATCGCCATGGTCCACCAAGAATTGGCCTTCTGCCCTGAGCTCTCCATTGCCGAGAACTTGTGTCTGGGGAGTTGGCCGCATCGACGGGGTTGGGTAGATCGGGAGGCGATGCGCGAAACGGCTCGTCGTTTGCTGGCAGAAGTGGGCTTCGATGAAGACGTGGATCGGTTGGTCGGCGAATTGACCACTGGCCAGGAGCAACTCCTCCAAATTGCCGCCGCTGTCGGAACCGGCGCTCGAGTCTTGGTGTTTGACGAGCCCACCAGTTCGCTCTCCGCGGTGGAGAGCGAGCGTCTCTTCGATCTGCTGGCGGACCTCAAGCGTCGCGGATTTACGGTGGTCTATGTCTCCCATCGCATGGAGGAGATTTTTCGGCTGTGCGACACGATCACAGTGCTTCGGGATGGCCATCATGTGGCGACCGAGATGGCTGCCCATTCCGACCATGATCGCCTGGTGCGGCAAATGGTGGGTCGATCGGTCGACCATCCGGAACCGGCCCATCTTCGCCAAGCGTTGGGAGATCGCGTGCTGGAGGTGGAACGCATCTCGTCGCCTGCCCGTTTCCAGGACGTGAGCCTGACCTTGCGGCGTGGTGAGATACTGGGGATTGCCGGGTTGGTGGGTTCCGGTCGCAGCGAAGTAGCCCAAGCGATCTTTGGGCTGGATCCGAGGCGAACCGGGAGGGTTTCCGTGGATGGACGCGTGATCCCCCGAGGGGACGTGACGTCTGCGATGGAGGCCGGGGTCGGTTTGCTGCCGGAGGATCGCAAGCGACAGGGGTTGGTGCTGGGGCTGAACGGCCGTGAGAATGGGTCGCTGGCAGTTCTCCGGCGTTGGTCGCACTGGGGTTGGATGGATCGCCGCCGCGAGCGGGAGCAGATCGAGGAATTGTTCGGTCAGTTGCAGGTCAAATCGCCCACGATCGAGGCCGCCGTTGAGGGATTGAGTGGCGGGAACCAGCAGAAGATCGCCTTGGCCAAGTGGTTGGCCCGGGAGTGCCGGGTGCTGGTGGTCGATGAGCCGACTCGGGGTGTGGACGTGGGAGCCAAAGCCGAGATCCACCGATTGCTCGACCAGTTGGCCTGTGACGGGATGGCCATCTTGTTGATTTCGAGCGAACTGCCTGAAGTGATGGGCCTGAGTCGCCGGTTGCTGGTGATGCGAGCCGGGCGTGTGGCTGGTCAATTCGAACGGTCAGAATTCCAACAGGCCGCCATTTTGCGCTGCATGGTGGGGCCTTGAAGTCGGAGTCTCCGGCCGCGCCCGACCGCCGGCGGGGCTTTAGTCGCGGTTCTCGGGGTAGACGCTCTTGGGGTTGGACCCGTTTGCGATCAGCCCAGCGGGTGGAATCCGCGCTCCGCGAAGCGGGCGAGAGTCCACGCGTACTCGTTCACCAATTGGTCCACAACATCGCGCTGCTTCATGGCCGCGGGCATGACCTCCCAGGTGTAGGTCTCCATTTCAAAATGCTGGCAAAGACCTGGCTGTGCCTTTACCGCATCCAGGACTCCGATGAGGTGGTCGGCCGTCGTGTCGAATCCCCCCTGGGGAGCCGAGTGCAAGGGGATGTGGAAATGGATCCGCCATTCGGGCAGGGGGATTCCCGGTGCCGGTGCCGGGGTGGCCAATGCCTCGTGGAGGTCGGCATGCCGGACGAGGGTGCCGTCGGCGCGTCGTTCGATGACCTGATGGAAATAGATGTCTTCGGCGAAGGCTTGAAGCGATTGGCGGATCTCGGTCGTGGGACGCACGCTCAAGGCGTTGCTCAGGTGGATTTTGCTCAACCGGATGCCCGCGGACTGCAACCGAGCCAAGGCCTCGGTCGGCGTCTCGTACTCGATGGCCAGGTGGCAGCAGTCGTAGTTGACACCCACATGACGGTCGATACGCCGGTCTCCGGGCCGCTGAGCCCGCAGTCTGTCGAAATAACTCACGCACTCGCTGGTGGTCTCGAGGGTGCACAGCGGTTCGGGTTCCAGTCCTAGGTGCAAGTCATGGCCGGATTGGCTGGAGAGCTCATCCAGGAAATCGACGCATTCCCAGAGTTGCAGCAGGGCGCGTTGCTCATCATCGGGCGAGCGTCGGAAGGCTTTGTACGACACCGGTACGGTGCTGACGCTGCCAGACATTCCCGGCGGCAGGAGGTCGGCGAGGATCCGGAAGAGCCTTCGGGTATAGGCCAACCGCTCGGGCTGTGACCAGTCCGGGGCGTACACTTGTTCCTTCACCCGCTGCCCGTGGAACTGGCCATAAGGGAACCCGTTGATGGTGAACACGTAGGCATTGTTGCGTTTCAGCCATTCTTGAAACGCCCGGAAGGTGCCCGGTTCGATAAGCTCCCGGGAGGCGCGGTCACTCAGTCGGAGTCCAATGGCGTAGGGGCGCCCTGAGGAGACCCGGGCTTGAACCGCTCGTGTATGCAGTTCCAAACCCGCGAAGGTCTCGGTCCAACTTTCCCCCCGATGGATATTGGTGCAATAGGCCAGGTGCAGTCCGTCGGTCAGTTGCATGTGGGAGAATTGAACCTCGGCCGGCTTCCGAGAAAAAGCCCCGTTTAGGGAAAGCATCTCCAACAGCCTTTCCTGTTTCTGGGCAACCATTACGATCGGGACGTGCACAGAAATTGGATGTTCGCGATTTTTGCCGCCCTGCTGGTGTTTGTTGAAACGCTTTCTGCGCAGTCGGTGATCATCAGTGAGGTGATGTACGAACCGCCCGGCGGCTCCGCGTATGCTGAGGCGGAATTCCTAGAACTCTTGAACCCGGGATCCCAACCGGCCGATCTTTCGGGTGCGGTTTTTTCAGCGGGAATCACCTTCACGTTTCCCACTCCGTTTTTTTTGAAACCCAACGCTCGGGTGGTGATTTGTCGCAACCCCGCGGTGTTCACGGCGCGTTATGGGCCGGTGACGGGATTGGTGACTGGGTCTTATTCGGGGGCCCTGAACAATGGCGGAGAGACGATTATCCTGAACAGCGCCAGCGGGGCGATCTTGGCTCAGATCAAATACGGGATCGACGGCGATTGGCCCACACGGCCCGCTGGCAAGGGGGGCTCCATTGAATGGGTGGACCCCTTGGCAGATCCCGCAGTCGCAGCGAATTGGCGGGCCAGCGCTGAATACTTTGGTTCTCCGGGAACGGCAGGCGGCGGTGCGCAGAATCGGGTGGTGATCAATGAATTGCTGGCTCACACCGATCCGCCCCTCGAGGATGCGGTGGAGTTGTTCAACCGAACCGAACAGCCCATCGATGTCGGAGGGTGGTTCCTATCCAACGATCTGATCGACCCGTTCCGCTTTCGCATTCCTCCGGGGACCGTGGTTCCGCCCCGGGGTTTCCGGATGATTTACGAATATCAGTTCAACCCACTCCAGCCGGCCGCCGGTCGCACGGCCTTCACGTTTGGTGCCGCGCGCGGTGGCATCGTGACGCTGCTGTCCGCTGATACCGCCGGCACGCCTCTCCGCTGGGAAGATGTTCAGGA
>CANHYD010000067.1 GCA_947464705.1 Verrucomicrobiota bacterium
CCCCCAAGGGACAGGCTCCCCCAAGGGACAGGCTCCCCCAAGGGACAGGCTCCTCTCAAGGGACAGGCTCCTCCCAAGGGACAGGCTCCCTTGCAGGCTTGAACCCGTGGCGGCGGACCGGGAGATTGCAGGCATGCAATGGAGCGCTCGCGATCTGGCCCGTCACATCGATCACACCCTGCTCAAGCCGGAGGCTCGGGCGGCCGACGTCGCCCGGCTGTGCGCCGAGGCTCTGGAACATCAGTTCTGGAGCGTCTGTGTTCACGGGAGTCGGGTGGCTCAGGCTGCGGCCTTGTTGGAAGGTTCCGATGTGAAGGTGGCTGCGGTGGTCGGATTTCCCCTCGGAGCCATGGACGGGGATGCCAAGCGTTACGAGACCGAGGTGGCCATTGATCTTGGGGCTCAGGAAATCGACATGGTCTTGAACATCGGCCGACTCAAGGACGGAGACGACCGCGCGGTGTTTCGGGAGATTCGGGATGTGGTGGAGGCCGCTCAGGGGGTCTGGGTGAAGGTCATCCTGGAGACCTGCCTGCTCTCGGAAGAAGAAAAACTCCGCGCCTGCTCCCTCAGCGTCGAAGCGGGAGCCCGCTTCGTAAAGACTTCCACGGGCTTCAGTTCCGGTGGGGCCACTGTCGACGACATCCGCCTGATGCGACAGGCCGTGGGTTCTGCCTTGGGTGTCAAAGCCAGTGGCGGAATCCGGGACACGGCGACAGCTCTGGCGATGCTCGAGGCCGGAGCCAACCGTCTGGGCACCAGTGCCGGTGTGGCCATCGTGAGCGGACACGCGGCCGCGGTCGGGGGGTATTGATCGGTCCCCGTGCCAGTGGCTCAGACCTTGCGGGTCAACCGGACTCCCTGCCGGAGCAGCGCCTGAGCACCTTCGTCAGTCTTGGCCTCGGCGTAGATCCGGAGGATGGGTTCTGTTCCGGAACCACGCAGCATCAACCAAGATCCGTCCTGAGCGATGAATTTCACCCCGTCGTACGCCTTCACCGTAGCCAGCTTCGACTTCAGGAGACGGGCCGGGGGGTGCTCGGAGCAGTAGCTCATCAGCGCCGCACGTTTCTCTAACGGGAAGGTGGTGTCGATGCGGGCATAGCGGTGAGGCCCGTAGTCTTTTTCCAATTCGCGGAGGAGGACTTTCAGGGGTTTGCGCTCCATGGCCAGCATTTCCAAGAGCACGAGTCCGGCGGCGATGCCGTCGCGTTCTGGAATATGGCCCGGGAAACCGATGCCGCCGCTCTCCTCAAACCCAAGAAGAACGCCGCCTTTGAGGATTTCACTGGCGATGTATTTGAAGCCCACGCCCGTCTCGATGAGCTCTAGACCGAGTTTCGCGCACATGCGATCCACCATGGAGGTCGTGGTCAGCGCCTTGACCACCTTTCCGGTCATGCCCCGGTTCTTGACGTAGTGCCGGAGCAAAAGGCAGATGATCTGGTGGGTGGTCAGGGGCGCTCCGTTTCCCATCAGGCCGCCCACTCGGTCGGCGTCCCCATCGGTCACCAGGCAAAGGTCGTGGGGGTGCTTCTGGAGGAACGGAATCGACCGGATGTAATTTCGGGCGATGGGCTCCGGATTGATGCCCGCGAAGCCCGGATTGTGCTCGGCGTTGATGGTGCTCACCCGGCAGGTGGTGCCCGCAAGCAACTCGTCGAAGCACCCGGCGCCCACGCCATGGAGGGCCTCATGGGCGAATTTCAGGCCGGAGGCGGCGATGAGGGGGAAATCGACCAGCTTCTTGAGCGCCGCATAGTGGGCCGCACGGATATCTTTGACCGCGACTAAACCGGCCTTGATCGCCTGAGCCAAGGGCACAGCGCGGACCGGGTTTCGATCCAGCAACCCTTCGACGGCCTTGCACATGGCCGGCTCAGCAGACCCGCCATACCAAGCCTTGAGCTTGAAGCCATTGAATGCCGCCGGATTGTGGCTGGCCGTCAGCATCACCCCGCCGATGGCCTTCTGGCGTTTCACCTCGAAGGACACGCTGGGCGTGGGGGTAGGACGATCGGTCAGTGTGACGGTGAAGCCGTTGCCGGCCAACACCTCGGCCACCCGGGCTGCGAATTCTGGGGAAAGGAAGCGACGGTCGTAGCCGACAACCGCACGGTCACCGTGGGCACCGGGAACCGGGTTGGCCCGCCAATAGTCCGCGGTGGCCTGAGCCACGCGGTCGAGGTTAGAAAAAGTGAAGTCTTCGGCGATGACGGCTCGCCAACCGTCGGTCCCAAATTGAATGGCTCCCATAGCTTGTTTCAGCCATGGGAGCCTAAATGGTCGACTGAATCCAGCGTCAAGCAGACACCGCGTCAACGGGGGACGCCGCAAAACTTCCGCGCAATGGCCGGGTCTTGCGGGCGATGTTTCGGGTGTGAGCGTAGACGGTGTTCACCGACAGCCCCAGTTGATCGGCAATGTCTTGGCAGGAGACACCCGCACCGCGCATCGCTGCGATGTTGCGCTCCCGGTCGGAGAGCGGGTAGATGCTCTTGAGGGGAGAAGGCGCGCTTTCGACCAGGACATCCCGAGAGAGGCCGATCCGACCATCCAGCAAGGCCTCGATCGCCAAGGAGATGCGCCGCGACTCAGCATAGGCGACGGGCGTGCCGCTCTCGATGGTGTTTTGTATCTCCACCGAGTTGGAGATGGTCTCCATTGGGATGAAGAGGGTCTTCCGCGGCCACTGCACGGCGGCCAGCATTCGGAAAACCGGCACGCCCAAAGCTCCATTACCAAAGATGCGGAGAATGGCTCCATCACCCTTGCCCTGAAGGATGAGATCAACGGCCTGCTCGGCGGAATCGGCTTCGTGGACGTTGAGGCCTTGTGCCTGACACAACTCCGTCAGAAACGCGCGAATCTTGGGGTCTTGATCGGCGATAATGGTCTGGAGAATGCGGCCGGGGCTGCTGGGATCGTCGCCCACCGGCTTGACCTGCTCCAAAGTGGCCCGCATGGAAGCCTGCTTTTCTGGGTCATTGGTGGCCGGGGCCTCCAGTCGGTACAGGCATCCTTTCTGGGACAGAAGGTATTGGCCGATGCGCCCGACCAACGGGGCGGTCAGCAAGACCTTGCCGCGTTCCCCGCGAGCCGGGTCGGTGGCGTAGCCTTTGAGCCGGAGTCCGGCTTTGGATTCAACCAACGTCCAACTGTACAGGCGTACGGTGGATTCCGAGGATGTTTCAGAGGATCTGGCGGAGCGATACATGAACTCTTAAGGGTTTAATTGGTTAAAAAGTAATTGAAAATAAGGCAACTAATATTTGATCAAAAGCATCGGGTCCGCGCTCAGGATATTCATGGTCCAGCGAGCGAACCCGTCGGTTGCTGGCCTTCGCCGGTAGGCGTCCGATATTGATTTCAAGCTGGTGGAGCGGTCTTGAGCTTGGATCCCCGTCAGGGCCGCGGCCACGTTGATCTCCGTCTCCAACAAGGCGATCCAACGGGTGGACAGAAGAAGGCGGACCAACCACCGACGACTGGCCGGGTACATGTCGAGGAGGCATTGGCGCTCCAACGGGTGTTCTTCCAAAAACCATCTGAGGTAGATGGATTGACCCTTGAGATCTTTTCCGAGATGGATCGAGGCGCTGTGCATGGAAGATCAGTTGTATTCTCATCCGACCGCCTGGACTGCTCTGGCTGCGCCCGTAACGATAGGATGACGCTGGATACGACTATTAAATTACCCAACAAAATTCTGTAACGGAAGGTCCACAAAAGCAGTAACGAGGCAGCGGTGGTTTTGGCGAGCAGCCGTGGGCAAGGGCTGAAAGCGGGGTTCAGGCGATGCTTTGAGGAGTGGTTCGGCCTAGCGGGATCGGTTTGATGTATTCTTTTGTGGACATCACGATGGCCGGTCGGGTGAAGTTTTGTCGGCTTAGCCGTGCAACGTTGGAATTGAGACCCTGCCGCGGTTTTTCAAGCGTCTGAGCCTTGTGGGCGACCAAACGAATGAACCACTCATTCCCGGATTTAGCGGGGCAGAATCCCGCAGTTCAGGATCCTCAGACTGTCTCTGCCGACTCGCGCCGTTGGCTCACCTTGCGAAGCGTCGATTCATGGATACGGATCTTTCAATCAACTCTTCTGTCGCTGGTTTTGCCCTGGTTTTTTTTGCCATCGGGTCTTGCTGAGCCTGGGGCAGCAGTTCCGATAGAGCCTTCGGTTTCCGCGCCCTTTTTGAATTCTCGTTGGAGCGAGCGCGACGGCCTTCCAAGTGGATCGATCTTGGATTTGGCTCAATCACCCGACGGGTTGTTGTGGGTAGCCACCCGGTTTGGACTCCGTGCCTTTGACGGGGCCCGGTTCTTCCTCCCGGAGGGACTCGAAAGTCTGAGCGATGAACCGGTTCAGCGGGCTCTTTTTGATGGCAACGGCCAGATATGGCTGTGCGGCCAAGGAACCGTGTATTGCCTCAAACCTCAGCCTGCCGGCGGTTATCAAAAGGAGGAGCTCCCAGCGAGCGATGTTGTGCAGGACGGCAAGGGTTGGGTGTGGTGGCAGAATGGCGGGGTGATTCGGGGGCGCTTTGGAGGTTTAGAGGTGGTGTTGCCGTCGAGGCCTGTCCCCAAGGGGGAATCTCTGGAACTGTTGCCAGCCTTGTGTGGCGTGCGGGAGGGAGGCGTCTACCAAGTGGACGATCGGGGGGGTCTTTGGCGAGGAACACTGCAGGGGTGGGGCCGGATTCCCGGAGCCCTTCCAACCGATCTGCGTGTCCGCAGGTGTGAGGTTTTTGAGGATCGGAAGCAGCGGATCTGGATGTCCATCTTGACCCATTCGGGGGAGGTTCTCTGGGTCTGTCGCACCGGCCAAGAATGGCACACGGTTTCCCTCCCGAGGGCTGCGGCAGCTCCATTGGCACGATGCTTCCATGAGACCTCACACGGCGAACTGTTGGTCGGGACTGAACGCGGTTTGCTGTATCAGTTCTCGGATTCCCGGTCCGATCCACAATTGTTTCGGATCACCGCCCACCCGGAGTCCATCCAAGCCATCCACGAGGACACTCTGGGCAATTGGTGGGTGGGAGGGGAGGAGTCCGGGCTCCGGCTGATTTGTCGGGATTTTAACCGCCTGCTGACCCCAGCGGCACCGACCATGGCCACTCAACCCGACGGGGTTGGAAGTGTGCCGGTTCAGGCAATCGACGAGCGGGAGGCTTTTCCCATAGAAAGTATCGCTTTGGATTCTGGTGGCCGATTGTGGGCCGCAGCAGGGGCTCACGGTTTATTCGTCCGGGATGGGGATCGTCTGAGCGCCGTCGCGCAGGCCCCGTTGGTCCTCCAAGGCGGGACCTATATCAAAGCTCTGGCCTCCTCACCCCGGGGGTTGGTGGTCGGAGGGAACGGCCTTCTGATGCTCATCGACGACGCGGGGAGGGCCGTGCCTGGTCACGATCATTCCAGGATGCTGGGGGCTGCTTCGGTGAAATCCCTGGCTGTAGATGGCTCCGGAGGCATCTGGGCAGGGACCGATTCCGGGAGTTTACTGCACCTGCCACCCGGCGCGGTTAAACCCACCGTCATTCCCGTGGGAAACCCAGTCTTCGATTTGGCGGTTCAAACGGATCGGGTATGGGTTATTGCGGGGCGACAGTTGGGTTGTTGGGTTCATGGCCAGTGGAAACCGTTGCCTCAGGAGTTGGAGTTGTTGCGGGATCCTCAATCGGTGTTCGTGGACCGCCAGGGGCGATTGATGGTCGTGGGGAGTTCCGAGGTGGCCATTTGGAATGGGCGTAAAATCGCCTACCTAGGTCCCGATCAGGGGGTGTTCCCTGCGGTGAGTTCGAAGGTTTTCGAGGATCTCCAGTCGGGCCTCTGGTTGGCAACCGATGCCGGGATTCTGGAGTTGAATTCCGCATGGATCGATCGGGCGTTGGCTTCGGACCGGGGGCATTCGCAGACAACGGGCACGCCGGAGCACGTGGGGCGTGTGATCCATTTCTCCATCTTGTCGGAGATCCAACTGACCTCCAAACGCAATGCCGCCCCTTGGTGCCTGCCTTCCGGGGAAGTGGCGCTGCCCTCCAACAAAGGCGTGTTGCTGGTGCGCCAGGACGGATGGGATGCCAGTGAGCCACTTCCCTCCGTTCAAATCGGAGGGATCGATACCGGCTTGGGTGGGATTTCCAACCCCTCTCATGAGACGACCGATGTCTGCATTTCAGAGGGGTTCAATTCGCTGGTGAGCCTCCGGAAAAATCTGGCCGCCACGCTGCAACCGCCTTTGGTTCGCTACTCTGTCTCGGAGGACAACCACTCCTGGATTCACGTGGGCTTGGTGGACTCCTTTCGCATTACCCAGCCTTCAAAAAAACGGTTTCCCCTGCGCATTCAGAACAAACTGCCCGGAGGAACCTGGGGACCTGTCCGCACGACCCGGGTGGAAGTGGATCGATCTTCCAGCATTCCCGCCGCATGGCGGTTGGGTATCCTGAGTCTATTCCTCGTGATGGGGGGGCTCGTGGTCTGGCAATCGTATCGATCCAGTCGCCACCGGCGGAGGGCCCATATCCGGGCTTTGGAAGGCATCCAGAGCGACCGGGTCCGCATCGCTCGGAATTTGCACGATGATCTGGGCAATCGACTGAGTGAGATCCAATTGCTGACCGAGCAATTGACCTTCAGCCAGGGATCGCCGAGGCGGGGTGATCCGACAATCGATCGCATTCATGCCCGGTCGGTGGAGGCAACGGAGGCTCTGGACAATTTGGTGTGGCTTCTGCGGGATGTGTCGGAACCCTCCATTGACTTGGGCAGGCATATCGAACGTTTGGCCCGCAATTATCTGAATGTTTGCTCCGTGGGCTTGGAGTTCCAAATTCTGGCCGGAAAAGACGTGGAAATCGGTGGGTGGGTTCGGCAGTTGCTCATCGCTGCGACTCAGGAGTTGACCCGAAATGCTGTCCGACACGGCCGGGCGACTCAGGTCGGAATCGAACTCAGAGTCAGCGCCGATTGGGTTTGTTACCAAGTGGAGGACAATGGTGGTGGGTTCTCTGTCAAATCAGCGCTCGCGTCCGGCCGCGGGCTCTCCAGTTTGGTGAGCCGGGTGGGGGATGTCGGTGGTTCGGTTTCCATGGTTTCCCAGCCGGGCCATTCGGTTATCATCATCCAAGTACCTCGAACTGTCCGATGAGAGACCCCAAGACTGAGCCAGCGAAGCTTCCCGAGCCCCCTGAGATGCTCTGGGACAAACCGCGGATCAAGGTGGCCATGGTGGAGGATTCCAATGGTTTTGGTGAAATGCTCGCCGCATGTCTGGAGCATCAGCCGGAGTTCGAATTCCTGGGCGGGGTTCGAACCGTTCGTGATGCGGTGGAACGCTTGCCACTTTGGCAACCGAACATCGTCCTGCTGGACCTGGGGCTTCCCGATGGCACGGGCATCGATGTGCTCCGGGCGTTGAGTCCACGGATGGCTCAGAGCTCGTTCATCGTCCTGACGGTCTTCGAGGATGATGCCACCATTCGCGAGGCACTGAGTTCCGGCGCCGTGGGCTACATGCTCAAACGCTCCGGTTGGCGGTCGATTGTCGATGGCGTGAACCTGGCTGCCGGCGGCGGATCACCGCTGGACGCCCAGATCGCTCGGCGTCTGCTCGAAGTCTGGCGATTCCAAGGGGCCGATCAGCAACAGAAGGTTCAAGACCTGCCGGAGTTGACTGCCAAAGAAAACGAGTTGATGCGGCAGATGGTCGCCACAGGTGACTCAGTGAAGCAGGTATCCGAGGCCATGGGGCTGACCTATGCGACGGTTCGGACCTATATCCGACGGATCTACGTCAAATTGGGTGTTCACAATCGCTCCCAGGCCGAGAGAAAACTCCTGAGTCTGAATCAAGACCGATCCCAATCGGCCTCGGAATTGCCGCCCTTGGCCCATTGAGTGAAGCCGTTGGGGCTCTTGGACTGCGGGCTGTTGGCTGCTGATGGGGACCCGGTGCCCGGCTCCTCTACCCGGCGGTCTCAGGAATACAGAGCCATGAATTCCCGACGATAACGGGCCTCTTGGGCGGGGAATTGCTGACGGAGGGTTTCTCTAGAAATGGCCCCGTGCTGAAAGCGGCGCTTTTCGAAGATGGGCATGTCCACGCCGAACACCGCCTGGATGCCGCGCCGCACCACCTCACCCTTCAGCGAGTACAGCGTCGGCACATCGTAGTGGGTCAGTTCGATGAACGGAATGGCTTCGCTCACGGCCATGACGGCGCGGCTCATGAGCGGGCTGTATCCCTCGAACCCGTGCTTCCGGGCCGGTGCGTAGGTCCGCACGTAGCCGCGGCTGAGGCCGCCGCTGTAGGTGAGCGAGTGCTTGATGCGGCCCACGCCCCAGCCCTCGTGGTAGAGCATCAAGTTGTGAACCACCGAGCGGATGGTCAGCTCTGGGTTCTCTTCGATCGGATAATCCTTGAGGTTCTCATCGCCACCGTCGCCGTCGAAAAGATGTTTCCACTCCGGATGGCGCTCGCGGATTCCACGACAAAGAGCCAGAGCCATGGTGCCGCATTCCACATCCAGCGGTTTGTAATCCTCCAGAACCCGCAGGGTTTCCGACGGGTTCAGGCTTTTTGGATCCCCGGAGATCTCCTCCAGAAAGAGCCCCAGTCCGAGAGGCTCCAGGAAGGCGCGCGCCTGGGCCAGATCGGGTCCGTCGCCCAGATGCAGGGTGAAGGCTTTGAGCCGCGAGAGACTCATGCCCAAGCGTTGCATCTGGAAGTAGGTGGCCAAGAAGACCGCTCCGCTGTCGACCCCGCCGGAGAAGGCGACCCCGATGGGCTCTTTCGGATCGATGGCGCCGAGTTGCTTGCCGATCTCGTCGGCCAGGGCTCCGATGTATTGGCGACCGATGGTGTCGAGGTCGGCGGGCAGTGAATTGGGCAGGGGATTGAAGTAGCGGGTGTAGACCGGATCCGGATCCGGGCAGCCGATGAGCTGGATCTCCACCACGTAGTGCGCAGGCACCATGCGCGTATAGCTCGGATGGAACTGGTCGGCCAAACCTTCGCGCTCGAGTTGGGCGTGGATGGCATCCATGCGGTCAGCCACGATGAGGGCCGGACCCTCCGCGCGTTTGGCCAAAAAGTAGCGCATGGGGCGATCGAGGGACCGAGCCATGCGCACCGTTTTGCCATTGCGGGCTAGGAGAGCGAAAGATCCGTCGATCTCCGCAACGCGGGCTGCATCACCGCTGAGGACCCGTTCAACGGCTTCGGCCTGCGAGACGTTCCGCAGGCGATTCAGCGTGGGGTCCAGGAGGTTGACGACGCGTTCCACGTACTCGGGGTGCATGGCGCGACTTTGAAACAAGCCGGGCCTAGGATCAACCGGTCCGTTGGACTCGAGTGTGTCTGATCAGGATCCGTGGCGGTTACTCCAGGACGATCCGCCCCCAATCCTCCGGGCGTCCCTGGACGCCGGGTCGCGGGGACCAGGCCAGTCGGGTCCGGTTAATGTTTTCTCCGGGCTGGGCATCGGCCTTGTCGCCGTCATAGAGCAACACATTGAATCCAGCCTTGGTGCCAGACTTTCCTTTCAGCCCCAGTTCTCGCAGGGGAATGAGCACACGGAGTGTGTAGCCCTCGGCGGTGCGCCACGAAAGCAGGCGCGTGCCCGGGGAATGCCG